>NZ_JBMERO010000025.1:0-51693 GCF_049310945.1 Bacillus sp. DJP31
GAGGGGTCGTCTTCTATCAGCTCTTAACTATCTCTTCTTCAATAACCTCAGGTGCTTCAATTTCTTCTACACTACTGCTGTCATCTACTTGGCCTTGATTAGATAGAACTCCCTTTAACCAGCCCATTGACTTCTTTGAATCCTTGGTCATATCTTCATCTCCTATCTACGAATGAAATAGTTGCTTCTCTAACTCTATTAAAAACGATGCAAGGGGGAAAATACCCCCTACTAAAGTAAGTTTTTTCTCTATTAATAACAGTATCCGACAATATCCCTAATATATCTTAATCTTGTTGTATGGTTATGTAGAAGAATGTCAACTGCTGTCTGATAAATAGTACGAATGGAAGGGTGGTAAATACTACTATCTACTCAAATAGAGAGTAATTTAACAGGTAAAATATGTTAAAATAAAGATAGAGATAATACTAGAATAGGGGTAAATCATGCTAGATCAAATGATGGTTGTAAAAGAAATACTTTTTCAACTTTCACAGCAAGGAAAGACCATCTTCTACTCCTCTCATAGTATGGATGTCGTGGAGAAGACCATTAACCGAATTGCATGGTTATCAAAATGGAGAAGTCATTGCGGATGGAAGCTTTGATGAGCTGAAGGAACACTGGAAAAGATATTTAATCAGCTAACTGGTTTTAATGAGCATAAGGAAATAGCAGCTGATGTTGTTTCCATTGTTCATGAGGTATGAAGTTGAAGGATCCTATCATCGTAAGAATACTAGATACGTTTAAAGGTCTATTTACTAGATTTGGTGTCGATTATGGCGTGATGAGAGAGATCTTACTCATAAAGCTGATGATGGATCAAAGAAGAGTGCCAACCATCTTTAGCCAAAACTCCTCTAGCCCTAAGAAGGAAGGAAACAAGTTCATCAAGTCACTTTGGCTATATGCCCTATATGGTTTGGTGTTAACTCCGTGTATTCTGCTAGATATACTGTAAGTTATGAATGTAGTAGTATAGGGGAGTAAAAAAAGCTTTCCGAGAGCAGGTTAAAGCTATCCAAAGGAGAGTACAGTTTACCAGATATTTCTGATAAAATAGAATAAAAAGAGTGGAGGTTTTATTTTAATTAAGTTAATGAAGGATTATGTTGATGATATTTTAGTGAGAGCTACCCACCACTCTTTGGCAATTGAAAACAACACTATTACATTAAATGAAACAATTTCTATTTTGCTTCATAATACAATCCCAGGAAGTGTGTCCGTTAGAGAGTTTTATGAAGTGGATAATCATCGTATAGCCTTCAATTTCTTGATTCAAAATCTTGATCAAGAGTTCACCTTGTCTATTTTGCATGGGGTACATTCAACATTATTGGACCGGTTACATCATGAAAGAGGAAGATTCAAGTCGCAAGGGAACGCAATAATAGGAGAAACTTTTACTACAGCTTCTCCTTTGGAAACGCCAATAATAATGAATCAGTGGGTTGATAATATCAATTATCGAATTGAATCTGCACTGTCAGAAGAGGAAATCATTCAAGCGGTATGTGAGAGCCACATTTACTTTGAAAGAATTCATCCATATGCGGACGGAAATGGTAGAACAGGCCGCCTACTTATGCTTTATCTGTTACTAAAAAACAACATTCAGCCATTGATTATTAATAAAGATGATAAGTTTAAATACATTACGTTTCTAGCTGAGCAGGATGTTTTGGGGTTTACTGAATATGCTAATGGAGTTATCCAAAGGAAGTGAAAGGTAGCAGGCCTTCTTGAATAGTGAGCCAGTGGAATAGGAAAAGGATGGAAGAATCCATATACAAAATTAACCCTTTTTCGGTATGTTTTTCAATTACTAAACAAGAAATAGAAAGCAAATGAAAATAACAGTCCAATTACTTATTAATTGGACTGTTTGTAGAGAGTTGTAGGGAGAGGAAATTATCCAATTTTTCAAGATAGTTTCCATGCTGGTATGAAAGAGTAGAACAAAAAAACCTCATAACAATATGATAGAGTATAGACCTCTACCCTACACGCACTTCACTCATCAATGCATGTGTGTTCTGATCTGGATCTTGGAAGAACACCATCCATGTTTCGGTTTGTCCTACTTTAACCACTAGGTGTGGCTCGTCTGTAAATGGGACTCCTTTTGCTAGTAAATCCTCATAGGCTTCTTTTATTTGATCTACATTAAAATAAATGATCGAGCTAGAGTAAGCAAATTGTTCTTTCTCTGGAAAAATTAAGAGAAGTCAAACTCCATGACAATCAAAAAAGGCTAAGCGATCTGTGTTAAATAATAATGGTGAGCTAAGTTTTTCCTTATAAAACTGAATAGCCTTTTCTAAATCATGAACGGGTATCGAAATTTGCCCTAATCTTTGGATCATAGTACATGTCATAACGAATAATCCTATTGTTTGGATTCCATTTTACAATAGAAGTGTTTAATTTTGGAATATATATCTAATCTTCCGCCACTGCTTCTTCTAAAACAGTTAACTTTAGCCTCGTAATTCGCTTATCTTTCATCTCATCAACTGATAATTTAATGTTTTCATAGATGATTGTTGGCTTCTCGTCTACATTCGGTATATAGCCAAGTTGACCGATGATAAATCCACTGATTGTGTCAAAATCTTCATCAGGTAAATCTATCTTAAGCCTTTCTTCAATTTCATAAAGATTTGTTGTTCCACTTATTAAATAGGTATGTGGACTAATTTCGATTATTTCCTCCTCATCTAGCTCGGGCTCGTCATGTTCATCGAAGATATTGCCCACAATTTCTTCAATTACATCCTCAATCGTTACAACTCCATCTGTTCCACCATATTCATCAATGGCAATTGCCATGTGAACATTGTATTGCTGCATATCTTTAAAAAGCTCATGTATTCGTTTTGATTCCAATACAAAATAGGGGTCGCGAATGAGTTCTCTCATATTAAAAGTTGATTCATCACAGTTTTCCACGAACTGAATTAAATCCTTTGTATGTAAAATACCAATGATTTTGTCAATATTCTCGTCATAAACTGGAAAACGTGTGTATTTTTCAATGTTAGCCATTCGGACTGTCTCGATCAAAGTTGAATCAATTGATATGGAGGCGATTTCCATTCGATGAGTCATGATATCAGAAACGGTTTTATTATCAAATTCAAAGATATTATTGATCATTATTTTTTCTATTTCTTGAATGGTTCCTTTTTCTTTTCCTACATCCACCATCATTCGAATTTCTTCCTCTGTGACATTTCCGTCCTCAGCGTTTGGATCTACTCCGAAAAGCCGAATGATTAGATTGGTTGATAAAGTCAGTAATTTTACGAAGGGAGAAGATATTCTTGATAAGTACGTAAGTGGAATAACGGCAATCATAGAAATGGCTTCAGCCTTTTGAAGGGCAAGCCGCTTTGGTACAAGCTCTCCTAATACTAGGGTGAAATAAGAAAGAACAAGAGTGACGACAATGACTGAAATCGTTCCAAGCATATCTCGGTCAATGGGCACACCTAAATTTACTAAAGACTGTGCAAGTCTACCCGCAAAGCTTTCTGCAGCAAAGGCACTAGCTAGGAACCCAGCAAGTGTAATTCCGATTTGGATAGTAGCAAGAAAACGGCTAGGCTCTGATAAAAGCTGATAAAGCATTCTTGCCTTTTTATCCCCAGCATCAGCCATTAGCTTAACTTTATTGTCATTTAATGAGATAAGGGCAATTTCAGATGCCGCAAAGAACGCATTTAAAATAATTAACACTACAAGTATGATTAATTCTGTTCCCAATGCATCAACCTCCAAGATTAACCCTATGTAAGAGCCCTCTCTTGTTTAGAGGGTCATGTTTGAACTATTAATTCGCCAATATTACTTAGATTGTGTTATTTTTATCCTTATTATGTCTAATCTGACTAATTGACTTTAGATTCCTTTTTCCGCTTCAGATGAGGTTTTTTCCTTTGATAAAAACCACCCACAAACTGCAATTAAGATCAGGACAACATAGAATGTGATCTTCCACTCTGGTGATTTGGCAAAGGCTTCAGGTAGGATCGCTAAGTCTGGGTGTGCGAGTGTGTATACGGCTAGCTTTACCCCGACCCAACCTACAATAACGAAGGCAGCAATCTCAAGACCAGGCCTTGTTTGCAATAGCTTCACAAAGAAGGTTGCCGCAAAGCGCATAATCACGAGTCCAATTAAACCTCCGGCAAAAATCACAAGAAATTTACCCCCATCTAATCCTCCGATTTGAGGTAGATTCGTATCAGGGAGCGTCATAGCTAATGCGACAGCAGCAAGGATGGAGTCAACGGCAAAAGCAATATCTGCCAATTCAACCTTGAAGACAGTGACCCAAAATCCAGATTTTTTCTTTTCTTTTGCTTCCTTTTGTTTTCCTCGATTGATGACGAGCTTCCTAAGGATATGATTAAAGGCAATAAACAGGAGATATAATGCTCCGATAGCTTGAACCTGCCATACGTTAACAAGAAATGAAATGGCAAAAAGGGATGCGAAACGGAAGACAAATGCTCCCGCGAGTCCGTAAAACAAGGCACGCTTTCTTTCTTCCTCTGGTAGGTGTTTGACCATGATGGCTAATACAAGTGCATTGTCAGCTGCTAAAAGTCCTTCAATGCCGATTAATAAGAGTAAAACCCAACCATACTCTAATAATATTGAAAGCTCCATTTGATGTAAAACCTCCTATAATTTTAATTTAGTTTTACTTGCTACGAGCATTTTGATACTTATTTTTTAAGGTTTAATGCTTGTCATCTATAGAGCCTTGGATCGAGCTAACAATACTGCTATGAAAACGAGGTGGATTCTTAATCTCCAAAGTCACCAAGGTCATAAGACTTGTTTCAAAAACAGTCAATAAAGTAACAGCAAAAAACAACTGTCCCAATGTTTCTTTCAATTAAAATCGTTTCTCCTCATACTAGTACTATTTAAAGTGAATGGCAAGAAGTCGATTTTTCTTTTACAACGTTTTTCTTCCTTTCTTTTCGAATAAAAAACCCCTACCGTTATCTGGTAGAGGTCAATTAAAAAATAAAGACCTCTACCAATAGGTAAAGGTCTTGCTAACAACGTAATGTTGCCAACAAAGCCGGGAGTGGTAAGACTCCGGAATGACGACTTTGCTGTAAAAGCTACTCCCCTTTAGGAGTTCTATTCGATTTAGTTGAGACCATCATAAGATAAAAATGAGAATTTGTCAATTACTAGGCTCAAAGATATGTAGATTGAATGAATACTATGGATATCAGGCCATAAACCCGAGTATATATAAATATAAGTAATCTAAAGGGGGAAATGGATAATGGGTAGATATGAAAAAAACTATACATATAGAACAACTCCAGCTGGCACCCTTCATGTTGTTGATCCCTCTCCGTTAAACTGGCTGTATGTTCTCTTTAATACGATGGAGGAAGCGGTTAGAGCTGATCACGAAGGGAGAATCATTCCTTCATTGGCACAGGATATGAAGTGGATAGATGACACAACTCTTCAGTTACATTTACGCAAAGGTGTGGTCTTTCATAATAATCAATTCTTCACTTCTAAGGATGTTGAGGAGAGTTTCAACCAAGCCTTGCATTGGGATGCCCCTCATCCACCGGGTACGTTTATAAATATACCAAAGGAAACGAAGCTAGAAGTTGTGGATGACTATACAGTGCTGCTTCATTTTCCAAAACCAGAAGGCTTAGCACTTGGAAAACTGCGGGGCTATCACTTTGCTAATTTGTTGTTTTGGAAGATGCTTGGTTTTGGGTATGTAAAGCTTGGAACAGCAGAGGGACATTGGTGAGTCCTTGATGCACCAGGCCCGTGGGGCACTGGGCCATTTATCCTATCAGTTGGATATTCATCTATTTATAATGTACCGGCAATCATAAAGACTGAGCCGTTTTCAGCAACATGGATTACAATGAGGGAAGATCGAACACCGTTTGTGGTTCTAGACGCAAATAGGCAATATTGGGACCGACAAAGAGGCCCGAGGGTCAGTCGTGTTGTTTTCCGTAATGACTTAACACAGAAGGATGCATTAACATTATGCACGACCACTGAGGGACGGGTAGACATTGTGACACAGGTTTCACCCGAGGATGCGTCAAAGGTAAAAGGGTCGTTGTATGCGGACTTAGTAAATGTGAATGGGAATAAAGTAGTAGCTGGTGTGTTTAATGGCTTCCTTACAGATATTGATTTTAACGATAAAAGATTGAGATTGGCACTGAATCTGGCAGTCAATAGGGATAAATTAGTTCAAGAAGGATTCTTTGGATATGCGGATGTGGTGCCGGCTCTAACCCCGCCTTGGGCATTTGATTTTCCAGGGGAGCTAACACCAAGAGAATACGAACCTGGCCAGGCTAGGCAACTTTTGGTGGAAGCAGGGTGGCCGGCAGGAAGAGCTCTAGAGCTCGCAGCACCAAAGGAGTTTGAACATGCTGCATTTGTAGTGGGATCTCAACTACAGGCATCTCTTCAAATTAATGTGAATGTCACTGTCTTCTCAAAAGAAGAAGAAGTGAAGTGGCGTAGAATTGCCGCAGAAAAGAAGTTAGTTCCGAGCTGGGATATCCTTTTAGCTACTACAACGGCACTGTTCTTAGAAGGAACACCAGCCTTTTTCCACCGAGAATTCTTTGGAGCAGATGGGGCGTTCCGAACAGGACCAGAAAACCCAGAATTTGACGCTTTATATAAGAGGATGGCAGCACAAACGGATCAAGTGAAGCTGTTAGAAGGAGCAAAGGAAATAGATAGATACACGTTTAATGAAGCACTAGGACTTTTCCTATGCAGTCCACAGGATTTATATGCCGTGAATAAACAAGTGAAATTCAGGCCGTATCGTACGACTTTTGAGTTAGCGGATACTGAGGTTACACCGTTGCATTGGTCGAGAAGATAATGCTTGAAATGGGGGGTTTGATTTTCAAATCATGCCCTATTTTTGTTTAGACTTAAAAATAGATCCGTTACTTTATAAACGATAACCCAATAAGGTAGAATGGAAGATAGGTATTTTAAAAGGGGAGTGCTCGAATGATCGTAAACTGGGGAGTTTTAAGCACAGCTACCATTGGGAGAAAGGCTGTTATTCCAGCTATTCAAAGTGTGGAAAATTCAAAGTTCTATGCCATTGCCAGTAACAATGAGCGTGTACAGGAATTTGCAAGCGAATTTGACATCCCGCATGTTTATTCTACCTATGAAGAACTGTTAGATGATCCGAACATTCAGGCTGTCTATATTCCATTACCGAACACCCTACATAAAGAATGGGTAATCAAGGCTGCTGGAAAAGGAAAACATGTCCTCTGTGAAAAACCAGCAGCTTTGACTAGCAAGGATGTTGAAGAGATGCTGGAAGCTTGCAGGGGAAATAATGTCCTATTTATGGAAGCATTTATGTATCAATTTCATCCTCAGCACCACCGGGTTAAAGAACTAATAGCGAACGGCGAAATTGGTGAAGTAAGAAACATCCGCTCAGCATTCACTTTCAATTTGGACTTTGAAGAAAACCAACAAAATATTCGCTTGAATTCGGAGTTGGGTGGAGGAAGTATGTGGGACGTTGGTTGTTATTGCATTCATGCTTCTCGCTTTCTTCTCGACCTGGAGCCAACGGAAGTGTATGTCACGGGTAAAGTACATCCCAAGTTTCATGTAGAAACAAGGGCAACAGGTATTTTGACGTTTCCAAGTGGTGTCACGGCAAGCTTTGATAGTAGCTTTGAACAACCGATGTCTGAATGGTATGAAGTATTAGGAACAAAAGGCTCGATAAAGGTTCCGTCCGCCTTCCGTCCTGATAAACGTCCAAACGGATTGGGTGAGATCGTGGTCGTAGGTGAGCATGGGCAGGAGAGAATCGAAACCTTTGGCGGGAATCCATATGAGCTACAGGTAGATCATTTTTCCGAATGTATCCTTGAAAATAGGCAGCCGAGATACAGTGGGCTTCAAACCATCCATAACATAAAGGTCATTGAAGCGAGTTATGAATCATTACAAAGGGGATTACCAGTTAAGCTATAATGACTAGAGTACTTGATTCCTATTTTAATGCCCAATGGGTTTCGATACTATTTACTTGCAAGGACAAAAGGAGAAGAGGCAGAATGATTCGGCGTTTTTTTACGTATTATGCCCCACATAAGAAATTATTTACACTCGATTTTAGTAGTGCCGTGATCGTAGCTCTATTAGAATTAGGCTTTCCACTGGCTGTACAGTGGTTTATTGATGATTTGTTGCCAACACAAAATTGGTCAATGATTGTGTGGGTGAGTATTGGGCTTTTAGCCTTGTACGTTATGAGTATGTTCCTACAATTCATTGTCAACTATTTGGGTCATATGCTAGGTATTAATATAGAAACGGATATGAGACAACAGTTATTTCAACATGTTCAAAAGCAATCCTTTCGATTCTTTGATAACACCAAAACAGGTCATATTATGAGTCGTATTACGAATGACTTGTTTGACCTAGGGGAGCTTGCGCATCATGGACCTGAGGATGTCTTTATTTCCATCATGACATTTATCGGAGCATTTTGGATTATGATGACAATTAATGTTCAGCTTGCGTTCGCTTCAATTGTTGTGATACCATTCCTGATTTGGATTGTTGTTTTCTGCAATGTGCGAATGAACAAGTCATGGAGCAGTATGTATACCAATATTGCGGATGTTAATGCACGTGTAGAAGATAGTGTGTCAGGAGTACGTGTTGTTCAATCATTCACTAATGAGGAATATGAAATTTCTAGGTTTTCTAAAAATAATCAAAAATTCCGTCGTGCCAAGCTAGATGCTTATAAAACGATGTCTTTTAGTTTATCTGGGATTTATATGGTAACACGAATCATCACACTCGTTGTTCTTGTCTATGGGGCTTGGTTAACTTTTAATGGAAAATTAACACCTGGGGAGCTCGTTGCCTTTATTCTTTTTGTCACCGTGTTAATTAAACCGATTGATAAAATTAGTGCCATTATGGAGCTGTATCCAAAAGGAATGGCCGGCTTTAAAAGGTTTATAGAATTGATGGACATGGAACCAGAAGTCAAGGATGCCAAGGATGCCATCGAGGTTCCATTACTCCGAGGCGACATTCGATTTAATGATGTGAGTTTTAGCTATGACGAGCATAAAAGTGTACTCGAAAATATTGACCTAACTATTAAAGCAGGTGATACAGTTGCGTTTGTCGGTCCATCCGGAGCGGGGAAAACAACCATTTGTTCCTTAATTCCACGTTTTTATGATGTAAACACGGGATCTATCACAATTGATGGAATGGATATTCGAGACATGTCACAACGCTCCTTGCGTTCTCAAATAGGAATTGTTCAACAGGATGTGTTCTTGTTTACTGGAACATTAAGAGAAAATATTGAATATGGAATGCTTGGGGCATCAGATGATGAAATTTCAGCTGCAGCTAGACGGGCACATCTAGAAGACTTTATTCAATCGTTGCCATATGGCTACGAAACCCAAATTGGGGAAAGAGGTCTAAAGCTCTCTGGTGGGCAAAAGCAGCGAATTGCTATTGCACGAATGTTCCTAAAGAATCCACCAATCCTTATTTTAGATGAAGCAACATCAGCACTTGATACAGAAACTGAGTTAATCATTCAACAAGCTTTAACAGAGCTTGCCAAAGACCGAACCACCTTAATTATTGCACATAGGCTTGCGACAATCCGAAATGCAGACCGCATTGTTGTGGTAACTGAAGAAGGAATTGCAGAGGAAGGTCGACATGAAGAACTCATTGAGCAAGGTGGGATTTTTGCAAATCTTCACCGTGTTCAGTTTCAGCAATAAGTATTAGAAAACCCTTAGTTAATACAACGGTTAAGGGTTTCTGTTATCTGTTTTTCGGATGAAATCGCAGGGAATACACTGCGAATGGTTTGACTATTATAAAAGAGTATTAAAAAGTAATATTGTAGAAATAAAAGGAATAGATAAGATCCATACAGATAATAAAAATGGATAATCCCTTCGTAATTGACTGTATATTTAAAATTCATCACTTTTTTAAGATAAATCATATTGGGATATATGTATTGATATTCAACGGATGAGGATGGCTAAAGGTTTTTTTGGTTAGATGAACTTTAGGTAGAGATATGTTATTTTTTATATAGATGGAAATTTTGACAGGTAAAAGTCTTATTTATAAGAAACTGCTTATATTAGGTGGTGTGAGATGACAGAGAAGGAAAAATCTTTTGAAATAATAGAGCTCTGCTTATTGGCAGGGAAGGTTATGCTACAGAACGGGGCAGAAACGTATCGAGTTGAGGATACGATGACTCGGATTGCTGCTTCGTTTGGTATTCATCAATCTCATAGCTATGTTACACCTACTGGTATTATTTTCTCCATTGATGGGATGGAGCCAACGAAGTTCGTGCGTATTTTGGAACGGACCATTGATTTGTATAAAGTCACGAAGGTTAACAGTATCTCAAGAGGTATAAGTAGTGGAGAGATTAGCTTAGCTGAGGCAATAAAAAGACTAAAGGAAGTGGAAGCAGGAGGATTTGCTTTTCCAATTTGGATTCAAATCCTAGCTGCCTCCATTGCAAGTGGCTGCTTTTTAATCATGTTTCAAGGTGATTGGACTGACTTTATTCCTGCTTGTTTAGCAGGTGGTGGCGGATTTTCTTGTTTCTTGTTTTTTAATCGACTGATTGAAATTAAGTTCTTTGCAGAGTTTTCTGCAGCACTCGTAATTGGGATCATTGCTTTTGTACTAGTCTTAATAGGGATTGGTCATGAGTTAGATAAAATCATTATTGGTTCGGTGATGCCTCTAGTGCCAGGTTTGTTGATTACAAATGCAGTGAGAGACCTTATGGCAGGTCACCTTGTTTCGGGCATCTCAAAAGGGGCTGAAGCGTTTTTAACAGCATTTGCTATCGGGGCAGGAATTGCCTTTGTACTATTACTCTTCTAGGGTTAGAAAGGAGTCAAAATGTGGATTGAACAGCTCATTACAAGCTTTGTGGCATCAGGGGCATTTGGTATCCTATTTAATGCACCGAAGAAATCCTTATTAAAGTGTGGATTTGTCGGGATGGTTGGTTGGATGGTTTATATCGTATTTGTAGAGATTAATTTAGACGTGATTCTAGCTACATTTATCGCTTCCTTTTTTATAGCTAGCATTAGTCAGTTTTTCGCTAAAATCTATAAAACACCGAGTATCATTTTTAGTGTAGCAGGAATTATTCCTTTAGTACCAGGAGGTTTAGCCTATGATGCCATGCGAAACATCGTAACAAATGATTACAATGTCGCGATCCAACTCGGGGTAAAGGTATTCCTGATTTCAGGTGCTATTGCAATAGGGCTAGTTTTTTCTGAAGTGGCGAATCAGTTGGTGATGAAGGCACAGGCACAAGGGAATAAGTGAGCAGTATCCGATAACAGGGATACTGCTTATTTTATTACTGGTTATTAGATTTTTTATCTTATCAATAAGTAAATAAGGGATATAATCTATGGCCGGAGCGGTTACGGGCCCATTGTATGACACGTGGATCAACCCAAACATTGAAAGCCGTGTGAGAGCTACCGTGCTTTCCTTGTCCAGCCAGATGAACGCTTTAGGGCAAACCATTGGTGGTCCTGTTGTTGGAGCTGCGGCTAGTCGTTACTCGTTACTCATTACGAATGGGTCTATCGTTAGCGGCATTCATTCAGCTTCCCATTCTAGTGATATATTTACATGCAATGAGGAAAAAGAAGGTCAATGTTGAAATAAAGAAGCAGGATATCACAATTGATCCCTCATAAAAAGAGAAACCCCCAACAGCATAAAACTGTTTGGGGGTTTTCTTGATAAGTTCTAGTATGTTCAAACGCTTTATTACGTTAAAGGAGTGGGGGCCAGGCCCCCGCTCCTTCATATGCCGATTTAGGGGCTACCGCGAGAAAGGGTTACCTATATTTGGTTAATTAACAGACGTGATAACCACTACTTTTATTGAAATATTCCTATGTGTCTGAGCAGTGTTTTAATTTAACTTCAACTTAGAATACTAAACTATTAAAATTGATAGAAGTTATAAAAAAAGGGAGTGATTAACCTTTTTAGGAAGTATGTATTTAAGAAATTACTTGTGCTACTAACTGTAGTTATCTCGTTAGTTAGCTTAAATTTTTATCCATTTACGAGTAGTAATTCACATGCAGCACAGTACGAAGAACTAAAAATAGAAATTGTAGATAAAGGTAAAAGCTTTGTCAATCTAGATTGGAATAATGTTGGTGCAAGTTATTATGTGTTAAGAAATGGCCAAGAAGTAGTTTATGAAGGAAGAAAAACTAATTATAAAGAAAAGAATTTGGACGCAGCTACATTCGTTGAATATTCTTTATATGCCTATGATAAACAAGATAAAGTTATTGACACTTATGAAATGACTTCTTACACTTCTTTTGAAGACAAGAACGTAATAAACTACGCTATAGGTACGAGTGACTCAGAAGTATCTTTAGATTGGAGTGATGTGCCTGATGCTTTAAAATACGAAGTATACTTAAATGATCAGCTGTTAGCTACAACAAGCTCATCTCAATTTATTCATAATTTAGAAAATCAGGGGTCAGCTCTATATAGAGTAATCGTATATTTACCGAATACTGATGAGCTACCAGAAAAAACAAATTTATCAGGAAGAGAAAATATTCCAGATAGTGAGGAAATAGTCGAAGGTGGAGAAGAATTAGGCTTAAAATATCAATATGACTTCAAATCATTATACTTCGAAGTAAATCCATTAGAAGATAAAAGTGGGTTTGATAAAGTTGAGGTAGATAAGGAATCAACTAGTAATTACTCTCTTTCAACAATCTCTGCTGCAGCTGCAACCACTACATCTGTATCAGTAAGAATTCGAACATTCATTGCAGAATCTTGTTACGAGGAATGGATTCCTGGTTCTGGTGACGGTGATGGAAGAGGACCTTCAGCAACATCAGGAACACATAGGACTAAAATTGATGTAACATCGTATTTTGGTGCAAGGAAAGATGTTACATTTTCCCTAAATGCAGGAGAAACAATAGCGTATAAATCTAATGGTTGCAAATCCGATGATGTACTAGATCGGGGAACACCTCCAATGAATGAGAGTGGAACCTACACCCATCATGGTACTTATACAAGTGTGTCTGTAAAACATAGTGTAGGCACTCCTGTTTTTGCAAATCTTTTACCGAATATTGATTATGAATTTGATCTAACTGTTTATCAAGGTGGATTCACATCAGTATCAGGAAGTCATGATGGATTTCCTGATTATGAGATTTACAGATCATCAAGCATTGGATGGGTAAGATTGTATCATTGGGATGCAAGTGCTAAAGGCCAAAGTATCTATAGCCTAAATCCACCTATGGAAATAGATTTTTAAATTTATTAAAATGAACTAATGTAATCTTCAATGTAATGGCGATAATTGAGTAATTAATTATCCCCTTATTTCTTAAAATAACTAACTTACTTTATTTTTTATCAATATGACTTTATTATTAAAATAATGAAGATACATTAATTTAAAACAACTTGCTGTGCTGTGAAATATTATTCAATAGAACGGAGGGTAATTCTTGAAAAGAAAATTACTTACATCATTAATTACATTATTAATTTCTATTCCAGTAGTGGCATACTTCTTTAATGATTTCATTTTACCCGCACATCTTGGATTACTGGGATTTGTTTCTATCTTTCTTGTACCAATTGTAATATTCTTTGGTGTTCCAGTCTCTATTCTTTCAGATAAGTTAACCAGTAGGTATACTCAAGCAAAGCGTAAATATATTTCAATAACTATACATATTTCTTCAAGTTTATTATTTTCATATCTCTTTATACTAATATTCGATAATAGATTCGTACCTTCCATTAGCAGTCCAATTGATAGATCTCTGATACTTGGGTCAGCTTTTACAGCTTTTGTTTTCTGGTCTGTTAGTGAGTACTTAAGTCATAAAACTAAAAGATAGTTATTTGCTAAAAAAAACAGAATTATTGACCACTTATATGGACTGATAAGATTAAGAGTTTCACCCTCAATCTTATAAAGAGGCTACTATACCGTTGTAATATTCTTTCGTATGCCATTGGAGACATATAGTCGTATGTCGAATGAATTCGTTTAGAATTATAGAAACTAGCTAAATACTCAAATATGCTCCTCTTTGCTTCATCTTTCGTTATGTAGCTATGGTGAAGAATCAACTCTCTTTTGATAGTGCCATGAAATAATTAAATGCAGGCATTGTCTTAACAGTTTCCTTTTCTACTCATACTGGTTGCAACGATTAGAATAATGGATGATGAAAGGCGATGGTTTTTGCGCCACCGTTGCCCTTTTCAAAGCGTTTATTACTACCTCCTTGGTCATCCGAGTCTGTATACCCCAACCTAGTATTCTCCTAGAATATAAATCCATGATAGTCGCTAAGTACAGCCAGCCTTCCCTTGTTCAAATATAGGTAATGTCACCGACCCAGGCTTCTCCGGGACGATTGACTGTAAAGTTTTGATTTAACAGGTTAGGAAATACAGGTAAAGTATGATTGGAGTTAGTGGTCGCCTTATATTTTTTAACCATTTTGGACCTTATCTTATTCCCCTGCATAATATGTGTAACCGTTTTTTTTGAGACGTTTATCCCTTTCTGGTTTAATTGTTTTGTTATCTTTGGACTTCCATAAGTCTTTCTTGACTCAATATGAGCACTTTTATTTGAACTGTTAGCTTTTCTTTGGTAATTTCTGATCACTCATTGGACAATGTTTTAAAGGAGTAGGGGCCAGGCCCCCACTCCTTTAATGCGTTACTTTCCTCCAGTGAACGATATGCCTTTTATGAAATATCGATTGAAGAATCCGTACAGGATAAGGACGGGTAATGTGAACACCATGGAGGCGGCCATGATGTAGTTCCAGTAGCTGATGTATTGTCCTTTAAATGAGTTCAAGCCAAGTGGTAAGGTGAACATTTCTGGGCTTGACATGATAATAAGTGGTTTCATAAATTCATTCCATGCACCCATGAATACAAAAATGGCTTGAGCCGCTAGTGCGGGTCTTGCTAAAGGTAGCACCACTCGGAAAAACGTACCAAACTTTGAAAGGCCATCTAGTTCTGCTGCTTCTTCAAGTTCTTTTGGGAAGTTGATAAAGAACTGACGCATCATGAAGATGAATGTAGCATTTATCGCTCCAGGGACAATCATGGCTTGATAAGTATCCAGCCATCCAAGGCTCTTTAAAATCAAGTAGTTAGGGATAAGAGTTACTTGTCCTGGAATCATTAGGACAGCTAGGATGACGATGAAAATGGATTTCACACCAATAAAGTGAATACGGGCCAGTGCATACCCAGCCATAGAATTAAACAGTAAGTTTAAAAGGGTGATAGAAATTCCAATAAATAAGCTATTAAATAACCATCTTGGAAAAAGCTCCTGCTTTATAAAGATTTGTTTATAGTTATCTAGCGTAAAGTTTTGTGGAATAAAGCTGATTGCTCCACTTACAATCTCCTCTAAAGTTTTGAAGGAAGAGGAGAGTGCCCACAAGAATGGAATGATGGTGATTATCGCATAGATCACTAACACGGTGTATAGAAAGGCTTTTCCGATTGAAAATGATTTCTTCTTCATTCGTCTCACTCCCCCTAGTATAGTTGTTCTTCTTTTGAGAATTTCCGTTGAATAAGAGTTGCAAGAAGGATGACAATGGCTAAAAAGAAGGCCAAGGCTGCTGCATATCCCATTGTATTTAATGTTTTAAATGCATATTGATAGATTAAAAGAACAACCGTTAAGGTAGCATTGTTTGGACCACCTGACCCACCGGAGAATATATAGGACTGATCAAATAGTTGGAATGTACCGATAATCCCCATAATGATGACAAATGAAGTGACAGGACGTAAGAAAGGTACAGTTACATATATGAATTTTTGAATGGCATTTGCACCGTCTAACTCTGCTGCTTCATAAAGAGAATCCGGAATATCCTGAAGGGCAGCTAAGTAAATGACCATGAAGAAAGGGGCTGTTGCCCAGATATTCATAATCATAATGGCATTCAAGGCAATGTTAGGATCTCCAATCCAATTGTACGAAGGAACACCGAAGAAGCCTAAGAAATGATTAATGAGTCCGTTTTTGTTATACATCCACATGAAGATTAGCGTTAAAACAGCAGAGGATGTTAAGGTTGGTAAAAAGTACACGATACGGAAGAAACGTTCTCCTTTTAAACCAGCATTTAGAGTGGCCGCTAGAACAATGGCTAAAAGAGTTTGTAAAGGAACAACAATAAATACATATTTAGCCGTATTCTGTAAAGCAATAATGGCCCGTTGATCTTCTATAATGTTAGCGAAGTTATTTTATTATTAGCAACTTCAATGGCTTTAAGTGTAGTGTTTCATCAACGGTACTAGCTGAAAAAGAAGAGACACGAACTGAAACACTAACCAAAGAAGAAGTGACATTCTTCTCCGAGGCTGATGCTGCAGACATTGCATTACTATTTGTATTAAACAACATGAACGAAGAAAACAACTGGGACAAAAGTACAAAAGTAGCCGAGGTCCACACTTTGTATAATCTAGAAGGACTTGTTACAGGTTACACTTTCGAATTAATGACTAAAGGGGAATATAGCGGATACATAACTATTTCTTCTAGATTAGATGAAATGCCGATTCAAGAATACTCCTATGAAAGTCTACCAGTCTTTGAAGAGAAGGTTCAACCGGAACTTCTAGAAGAAATTAGGAAGGATAAGAAGGATAAACTCATTTATAATGGCCCATTAGAATATTTTGTATTAGTTGATGGAAAGCACATTGACATGGATAAAAAAGAGGTTAAAGACTTAACCAAGATTAATAAGAAACTCCAGAAGGCTAAGAATAATGTAGATGTAGAAAAGATAAACAGGAATATGAAAAGGCTCATCAAAGATAGTTACATGGGCGGTGAATACAATGGACAACTAGAAGGATATGCTATTTCCGACCGCTTCGCATTCATGAGCGATAGATGGGGAAGTTATAATTGGCAAAACTCAGATTTCCTTTCTTCTTACACTGGTTTAGATATGAATAACTACGGTAGTAGCAACGATTGTGTAGTAGTAGCAATCACTACAGTAGCAAATTGGTATGATGATCACGGTAAACCAAATATTCCTAACTCAACATACGATATTTACAAGGATGTTTTAGTAAAGGCAAAAACTCACGGTTATACACCAAGCGGAGGGACAAATCCTACTGTTATAGATAATATTATTGAGGATAGCTTTAGGACATGGGGATATTCCGTAAATGCCAGCAACACATACGCTTGGTCATACAGTACTTTTACTAACGAGATTAATGCTAATAGACCTGTACTTTTTAATATTGGTAGCGGCTACTATGCAGCACACACTGTTTCTGTCTTTGGATATGTAGAATACGATGTAGCAAATTTTTTACAGGTTAAAGATAACTGGACTACAGCTACTAGATATATCCACTGGGGTTCAATGTGGAACGGAATTGGAAGTGTAACTAGCTTCAGGTAATTCTAATACCCTTTAATTACTCAACTTATAGAGGGTGTTCAAAAAGTCCGGCAAAAATAGCTTCAAATTTCTTCGTCAGCTCGTCTCTCCGCTCCTCACGTATACAAAACATACGCTGGCTATAAATAATTTGCCTAATTGGGTTTCGAATTTAGATGAAGAAGATTGGAGTTTTATAAAAAACTTTATTCTTTCATCTGGCTCATTAAAAGAAGTAGCTTCTCAATATGTAGTAAGTTACCCTACAGTTCGTTTGAGACTGGATAGGCTAATACAAAAGATAAAATTAAATGATGCTATATCAAATGAACCATACGTACTACTTATCAAAAAATTAGCACTAGACGATAAGATTGACATTAATACTACAAAATTATTAATTAGTGAATATAAGAAAACAATGAGAGGGGATTAGAAGTAGTGAATATTATCTGGCTAATAATAGCTATTCCTATTATATTTGCAATTTGTTTTGTGTAATATCTTCTATTAAAGACTAATCACAAACTCGGACTAATTATTCCATTCTTATCTGTCATTTTGATCAAACCCTTAGGAAATATAGGTATCATCTTAACTGTTATAACGTTTCTAATTTACTTTATACAAAGCTACACATTAGACAAAAGAAGAAAAAGACAAAAAGAAATTGATAAAATGCGAATAAATGATTTGCAATAGAAAGGAAGGAATAAATTGAAAAACAAAAAGATTTTCTTATTATTTCTAATTGTGGCTATCTTATTTTGTGGATTATATGCTACTACCTATTTCCCTAAGAGAATCATTACCATTGATCCGTCAGATGTATCTAAGATAGAAATCTTCGATGGAAATCGTGGTGATTTGCTTACTGTAACTCTACCAAATGAAGTAGAGCATATTGTTTCTAACATTAATAGTATCACTTTTAAGAAAGGAAAGTTCAGTTTTGGTTACTCTGGATACAAATTTAGATTAACTTTATACGACAATGCTGGAAAAGAGCATAAAGAGATTATTATAAATAGTAGCGAAAAAATAAGATATAATGGTTTCTTTTATACTGATGAATTAAGCAGTATTGATTATGATTATATAGACGGACTCTTCAAGGGAAATTAGTAATTGTTTGTTGATTATGTATTAGGGGATTATTGTTTGTTATCCTTAATCCATCTATTAAAGGGCATTGTGAGTAGGAAAATGCCATTTAATAGATCACTATCTTTATTGCACTAATAGTAGAGTCATTGTTGATTTTTTCAAGACCATTATTTCTGCAGTCGCTTTCTTTGTCGTACCTTTAGTTAGTGGCTTTGACATGGCTAATAATATTCAGTCACATTCAACGCCACTGGCCGAGGTTTAGACAGTTAATTTACAAAATGATCATCCTATTAAGAAGCTTCTTAATTCTTCTTCTAGAATCCCATTTATCTTTTGTAATGCTTCTCTTTTAATAACTCTGCTGTCAAATCCAAGAACATGAGGTGAAGAGAAAATGAAAAAAAGAGAAGAAGATAAAATACATACGAATTTTTCAAAAGAAATGAGCTATGGAGATTACCTTCAGCTAGATCGGATTCTAGGTAGCCAAATTCAATTATCAGATCACCATGATGAGATGCTTTTTATTGTGATTCATCAAACAAGTGAGCTTTGGATGAAACTGATCCTTCACGAAATGAATGCAGCGAAGGAGCATATTTTAATAAATAATTTAGAACCAGCTTTTAAGATGCTTTCTAGAGTAGCACGTATTCAACAGCAACTGATTCAATCATGGGAGGTATTGTCCACATTAACACCTGCTGAATATATGGAGTTCCGTGATAAATTAGGACGATCATCTGGATTCCAATCTTTCCAAAATAGAATGATTGAATTTTTATTAGGACATAAACAATCCAACGTACTACCCGTTTATCAGCATGAACCAGAGAGATACAAAATGCTAGATAATTCATTGAAAAATCGAAGCTTGTATGATGCTGCCATCCTGGCTCTATCTTTGAGAGGATTCCAAATCGATGGGGATTGCTTAAACAGAGATTGGTCAATCAGTCATTCTTATAATGAGAGTGTAGAGAAGGCATGGCTAGCGGTGTATCGGGATGTCAAAAAACATTGGGACTTATATGAGTTAGCTGAGAAACTTATAGATATCGAAACAAGGCAGCAACAATGGAGATATCATCACATGCTAACGGTTGAACGAATTATCGGGAATAAACGTGGAACAGGTGGCTCATCAGGAGTGGAGTATTTGAAGAAAGTGCTAGATTACCGGTTTTTCCCTGAATTATGGGCGGTACGGACACAGCTTTAGGTCTTTAGGTCAAAAAGAAAATATGAAAATTCACGTGCCTTTCTTACTGTGAAAGGGAGTCAGAACCGAAACTTGATGCCTCTAAGGCATCTTTTTTTATCCCCATATTCACATTTAACTACATTTGAAAAATCAATACTGAGGAAACGTTAAGAGCCGTCTTTACAACGTAACAATGTTATGTTAAATTTATATCGATGTAACATAACATTGTTTTACTAGGAGGTGATAGCATGGATGAATCATTGTTATCAAAGAAGGAATTGCTCGAACACACAGGTATATCCTACGGACAGTTGTACCGATGGAAACGCATGAATATCATTCCGGAGAATTGGTTTATCAAAAGATCTAGCTTTACAGGGCAAGAAACCTTTTTTCCAAAAGCTAAGATTCTAGAGAGAGTAAGGAAGATCATCGAGTTAAAAGATGAATATTCGTTAGAGGAGCTAGCAAAATTCTTTTCACCTAACCCATCTGATATAGAACTAGCTATAGATGACAGCCAGGCGAGCAAGCTAGTCAAAGAGGAAACGATCCAACTCTATAAATCTATCTTTACTGATTTGGATAAACTCACATTCAACCATTTATTTTTTATGTATTTTGGTGAAATTCTTTCAGCTAATAAAGTAATCACCCTAGAAAGAGCCTTCCTGGAGTTATCCTTTATCCAAAATTTAAACCATAAACAAATTGATGGGCCTTTACAACTAATGGCCATTTTAAAGAATCAGGAAACAATCTGGTTACTTGCGCCATTTGGGACTTCAATCAAACTCGAGGATCAAGCAAGTATCTATGTGGAGATCAGCTTAGTAGAACACTTGAATGAATTGAAGATTAAGCTTTCAGGATTAAATAAATAAAGGGGATGGGACGGATGAAAACGGAAGCAACTGTCAACCAAAATGTTAAAATTAATGGCTCAGGTACGGCTGGTGGTGGAATATATGATGAAGTGAAGATCAATGGTAGTGGGAAAATTACAGGAGACATTGAGTGCCGAGTGTTAAAGATTGATGGTTCGGGCAAGGTACAAGGTGATGTTAAATCAGAGAGCGTAAAGTTTAATGGCTCAGGAAGTTTTGAAGGAAACGTGTATGTGACTAAAATGAAAATTAATGGATCCACGTCAGTCCTTAAAAATGCGATTGTGGATGATTTAGAGATCAATGGATCCAGCAGCTTTAAACAAGATTTACAGGTGGGGAATTGTGAAATCAATGGAATCAGCAAGGTTTATGGAAAAGTGACCGGTGGAGAAATCAAAGTGAACGGGATGCTAAAAGTAAAAGAAAGCTGTGAGGTAGAGCGTTTCATTTCGTATGGAGCTGTTGAGATAGAAGGTCTTTTAAGTGCCGACCATATTGAGTTAAACCTCGACTATCATTCATCTGCTAAAGAAATAGGCGGTGAGAGAATCTCTGTCAGACAATACAGTTCACACAAAATGATTAAACATATTATCAACTTTTTTAGACAGCGTACAGATCTGCTTGAGGCTGATTTGATTGAAGGTGATGAAATCGATCTTGAAATTACAAAGGCCAAATTAGTTAGAGGGAAAAAGATTGTGATCGGGGAAAAGTGTGAGATTGAAAGAATCGAATATACAGATTCAATAGAAATCCACCCTAGCTCAAAGGTGAAGGAATCGGTGAAGATATAGATGATGCATAGTTGAATAAGTAAAACAGCGGGCATATACCGGTAACCAAAGAGGTAGTTAGATGCCCATGAACGGAACGGGGAAAAGGGCGTTTGACGTTAACCAAAGGAACTCCATGAGGCCAAACTTAGGAGATTTTGTCTTACAAAATGTCAACTTCCAAAGTACTATCAAACTAAACAACAAAAAAAACGGAACTCTTTATAACGAAGAAGTTCCGTTCTTAATTTAGGATTTTTTAGTTTTGATCGGCTAATTCCATTTGTAAATATCTTCTTGTGTTGGGTCCATAAATACCATCATCGGCAAGGGCTGCGTAAGTGGACTGAAAACGGCGAACAGCATCCTCTGTTAATGGACCATAAGATCCGTCAATGAACTTAGGGTCAAAGTTGATTTGCTGTAATGCTCGTTGTAGTTGCTTTACGTCTTCACCTGTGTCACCAAAACGAAGTGTCTTTTCAGGTAAAGGAAATTCATTTCTAGGATTACTTGAACCAAGTACTTCGTTTAATTTGTCCAATGTCAAAGGACCAACTAAGCCATCTACTCTCAGACCGTACCTTCGCTGAAATCTCATGACGGCAACTTCTGTTTCTGATCCAAATCTTCCGTCTGCACCGTATCTAGGGAGTGGGAAGCCAGCTTGAATCAAGTCTTGTTGAACCTCTCGAACAAATTCTCCATTATCACCTTCACGTAAAGGTAGACTGACCGTAACCCCTTTTACAGCGGGAGCGGGAGGTGTTTCGACAACAACAACACCAGTATCTTGACCCTCAACAAAAATGGTTTGATAAGTTTCCTTAACGTCAGACAAAAACTGATTAAACGAAATGCCATAACGTTGTAAGGCATTTTCAGGATCACGTCTTCGTTCAGGATCAAGTGTGCTATGCGCGACAATGTCATCATTTGGATTTAGACCGAATAAATCAAGCAGATACGCGTGGTACCATACATATCTGTTATAGGCTTCAGTGAAATTAATACTACCACCAAAGCATAGTTCTACACCAATAGCTGCTCGGTTTGCGTCAGCCCCGTAAAGTCGATTATCAGTAGATACGTTATATCGTACATGATAGGCAATTTCATCAAGTGGAATAATCTCTAAAATATACTTGTCATCTATAAACGTGTGGGCAGAGGCAGAGGGCTGTAAATTATTAAAGTAGTTTCGGTTTGCATAAGCTGTAGACCCGGCATTTCCGGTATCATGACTAACGATAAACCGAATATCATTGTTACTTGTTCCAGGACGTGAGTTTCCCTTGTCAATATAATCTCTTGTAATGGTGTATTTCATGTGAACCTCCTTTAAATTTAAATTCATAGTAAGTATATGAAAAAAATTTAAAAGGGGGTTAGGCAAAATGTAAGATTAGTGTTTTTGTCTGCAAAATGTAACAAAAATGAGAAAACCGTACCTATATACTAGATACGGTTTTCTTCCTTTTATTCGGCAGAAATCTTCTTTAAAGGCTGATCGGCTGGACCTTCTACAACTTGACCCTCATATGAGAATCTTGAACCATGACAAGGACAATCCCAAGTGCGTTCCCCATTATTCCACTCGACTTCACAGCCTAAATGAGTACAGGTGGTATCCACGATATGCAGCTTTCCATTGGCATCCTTGTAGCAGCCTGCTCTTTGACCATTGACCTTTACAACCGATCCTTCATCGTTCTGAAGTTCCTCTATCTTTTTATGAACCATTCCTACTTTTCCTGAAACAAAATGCCCTGCAACATCTGCATTATGTGTAATAAATTTCTTAATAGAAGGATCACTGTAGAACCTTGAAGGACTGTATAGTTCTTGATAAGGGCTATCCTTCTTTAAGATAAGGTTGCTTAACAGCAAACCAGAAGCAGTTCCGTTTGTCATTCCCCACTTCCGATAGCCCGTTGCGACTAAGATGTTCGGACTATCCTTTTTGATAAACCCAATATACGGGACTTTATCTAATGTAGTTAAGTCTTGGGCAGACCAACGATTTACGATTTCTTCTATCCCAAAATGCTCCTCACCAAAAATGGCTAAGTTTTTATAATGCTTCATTGTGTCTGTGCCATGGCCTGTTTTATGCTCATCTCCAGCTACAATCACGAGATTTTCTCCATTGTAAGGAGTATACCGGAGGGAACGGGTAGGTGATTCAGCCGTTATGTACATTCCGCCTGGGTATTTCTTTTTCGTACGAATAGCTAGTAAATACGAGCGCTCTGCATACATTCTTGTAAAATAAAACCCCATACCATCGTAGAATGGAAAATGAGAGCAAGAAACTAGATAGTTACACGTTATATGGTGCCCATCACGTGTTGTGACAATAGGGTTTGTTCCCTTTTGAACCTCTGAAGCAGTTGTATGTTCAAATAGGACTCCGCCATTGGCTATAATCTCATCTACAAGTACTTTTAAGAACTTTAATGGGTGATACTGTCCTTGCTCCTTCATGACAATCGCGGTTTTCATTTCTAAGTCAAGAGGCATGGAAGATACCTTTTCTCCCGGAATCCCAAGCTTGAGATAGGCTTCTGCCTCTTTTTCCATTTTAGAGACATACTGATCTGAGTTCGTATAAATATAGGCATCATCCTCGATAAAATCACAGTCGATTCTTAATTCATGTGCTGTACGCTTGATAAAATGTAAGGCTTCAGTATTGGCTTCGTAATAAAGCTTTGCTTTTTCTTCCCCAAAATGTTGAATAAATTCATCATAGATAAGTCCGTGCTGTGCGGTAACCTTGGCTGTTGTATGTCCCGTTGTTCCGTTGAGCAATTTCCCTGCTTCTATTAGGGCTACCTTCAAACCTTGCTTTGAAAGAAGATAGGCAGTTGTGATTCCTGATATACCTCCACCAATAATGGCTACATCTACAGACATATCCTCACTAAGCTTCGCAAAGCTTGGAAGCTTTGTCGTATCTCTCCAATAAGGCTCTGGAAATTGAGGGAGTTTTGATTCCCAATTTGTCATGGCAATACCTCCTAAAATAGTTCTGTGCTTACTTTTACCTATTATTCCCTTCTCTATACTTTCACGTGGTAAAACAAAAAAGAGCACTCTAGTGAGTACTCTCTGCAAGGATAAATCGGATTTGAGAAAAAAACCTGCTTACTCAGCAGGTTCATCCTTTAATTTACTGTGCTTTTTTGTGACCATTCTTCTACATCCCAAACCTTTGTAATCCAATCCTCGTAAAAATCAGGTTCATGGCATACAAGAACGATTGTGCCTTTATAAGCCATCAATGCTCGTCTTAACTCTTCTTTTGCAACCACATCAAGATGGTTCGTTGGCTCATCAAATAATAGCCAGTTACTTTCATCCATTAGGAGTTTACAAAGTCGAACCTTGGCTTGCTCTCCTCCACTTAGCTGGCTCAATGGACGAGAGATGTGTTCATTTTTCAAGCCACATCTTGCAAGAGCTGCCCGTACTTGGTGTTGATCCATCCCAGGATATGCATTCCAAATAACATCAATGGGTGTAATGTTTTCAACCTTAACTTCCTGTTCATAATAACAAGGGAAAAGATAATCACCTTGAATGGCTTTACCGCTTAGAGGCTTAATCTTGCCTAAAATCGTTTTTAGCAGGGTTGATTTTCCGACACCGTTACAACCGACAATGGCAATCTTTTCCCCACGTTCAATGATCATTGAAAGCTTGGGAAGGAGCGGGGTTGTGTACCCTATTTCAATCTCCTCACCTTCAAAAACATAACGACCACTTGCACGAGATTCCTTGAATTCAAAGGTCGGTTTAATTGCTGTTTCAGGCCGATCTATACGTTCCATTCGATCCAACTGCTTTTGACGGCTTTTTGCTCGTCCAGTTGTCGAGTAGCGTGCTTTGTTTTTGGAAATGAACTCTTCTTGTTTTTTAATATGATCTCTCTGTTTTTCGTACGCGTTAATATGCTGATTCTTATTCATCTCAGCTAGCTCTAAGAATTTCTCGTAAGTTGCTGTGTAACGGGTAAGCTTGCTGAATTCCAAGTGGAAAATAACACCCGTCACCTGGTTCATAAACTCAGTATCATGTGAGATTAAAAGAAACGCATTTGGGTACTCTCGTAAATAATTAATGAGCCAACGTATATGCTCAACGTCCAGATAGTTAGTTGGCTCATCTAGTAAAAGAACTTCAGGCTGCTCTAGTAAAAGTTTAGCTAGTAAGACCTTTGTTCGCTGACCACCACTAAGTGCTGAAACATCTCGGTCTAGTCCAATTGCATCAAGACCAAGCCCACGAGCAGTTTCCTCAATTTTAACATCAAGCATATAGAAGCCACCTGCATCAAGTCGGTCTTGTATGTCAGCCATTTCATCAAGAAGCAGTTCTAATTCTTCTGAAGTAGCTGTTCCCATTTTTTCAGTGACAATATTTAGTTCCTTTTCTTTCTCATAAAGCGGCAAAAAGGCATCACTTAAAATGTCACGTATCGTTTTACCACGAGTCAAAACGGTGTGCTGATCAAGGTATCCATATTGAACAGTTGGTAACCAATCAACACGACCTTCATCATATACAATGTGACCAGTTAATATATTCATAAGTGTCGATTTTCCGACCCCATTAGCCCCGACCAAGCCAATATGCTCACCAGCTAAAAGGCGAAATGACACATCCTTAAATAACGTACGATCACCAAAAGTATGGCTTAAGCCTTCAACAGTTAGTATACTCATAATCTATTAAAGCCCCCAATTTCTGCATTATTTCTTGCATCATCATACTATGTTCTGCACATAAACGCTACACTTCTCTACTGTTAAACGAGGAAAAATTAGGGCGAGTAACTGTGGAAAATGTCGTTTTCCTTGAGCCTACTTTGAATTAATAGGAAAGAAGAAGTAAAATGTAGATAAACAATTGAGGAGAAAATTAAAACGATGACCAGAAAGTTTGCGGTTACAGAAGCAGGAAAACAGCGAACACAGGAGTAAAATATGATATCCTATAAAGGGATAATTTAATAAGCAAATACTTTCTTCTTTTTTCGAGAATTCTTTTGTTTTGTAAATACATAAGCGCTTACATTTTATATGAATTAAAATCATGGAGGGATTGAATATGTCGAGTAAAACATTAGAATCATTTTTAAATGAAAATCTTGAGGACTTAAAAACCAAGGGCTTGTACAATGTGATCGATCCGCTAGAAAGTCCAAATGGTCCTGTCATTACAATAGATGGAAGAGAGTTAATCAATCTTTCTTCTAATAATTACTTAGGGCTTGCAACGGATGAGAGATTGAAGAACGCAGCTATTGAATCTGTCAAGAAGTATGGTGTTGGGGCAGGTGCTGTTCGTACGATTAATGGTACATTGAAGATTCATCTTGAGCTTGAAGAAAAGATTGCTGAGTTCAAACATACAGAGGCAGCGATTGCATATCAATCTGGGTTTATGTGTAATATGGCGGCCATATCAGCTGTTATGGATAAAAATGATGCCATTCTTTCTGATGAGTTGAACCATGCGTCCATCATTGATGGCTGTCGTTTATCAAGAGCGAAGATTATCCGTGTGAATCACTCTGATATGGAAGATCTTCGTGCAAGGGCGAAGGCAGCTAAAGAATCTGGACTTTATAAGAAAATCATGGTGATCACGGACGGAGTATTCTCGATGGACGGTGATATCGCAAAGCTACCTGAAATTGTTGAAATTGCTGAGGAATTTGACTTAATGACCTATGTGGATGATGCTCACGGATCGGGTGTACTTGGCAAGGGGGCGGGAACAGTTAAGCACTTTGGATTATCTGATAGAGTGGACTTCCAAATCGGAACACTTTCTAAAGCCATTGGGGTTGTAGGTGGATATGTGGCCGGTAAGCAAAACCTAATTGACTGGTTAAAGGTAAGAAGTCGTCCGTTCTTATTCTCAACATCTTTAACTCCAGCTGATGTTTCAGCTAGTATTGAGGCGATTGATATTCTATCCTCTAGCACAGAGCTACACGAAAAGCTTTGGGAGAATGGGGACTATTTGAAAAAGGGCTTAAAAGAGCTTGGTTTCAATATCGGAAACAGTGAAACACCGATTACTCCTTGTATTATCGGAGACGAAGCAAAAACACAAGAATTCAGCAAGCGTTTAAATGAGGCTGGGGTTTATGCGAAGTCCATTGTGTTCCCTACCGTTCCACAAGGTACTGGAAGAGTCCGCAATATGCCAACTGCTGCTCATACAAAAGAAATGCTAGACCAAGCAATTTCTCTATACGAAAAAGTAGGGAAAGAGATGGGGATCATATAATAGTTATTTGCGAGGGAAATCAATTGGTACATTAAAAACATTTTGGGGGATACTTTTCATGAAAAAAATTATGTTGACCGGAGCGTTAGGTCAAATTGGAACAGAACTAACCGGAAAGCTAAGAGGAATTTATGGTGCAGACAATGTCATTGCGACTGATATCCGTATGACTGAGAGTGATGTGGTTACATCTGGACCGTTTGAAGTATTAGACGTAACGGACGCAAAGAAAATGCATGAGATTGCCAAAAAGTATGAAGTAGACACGATGGTTCATTTAGCCGCTCTTCTTTCAGCAACGGCAGAAGCAAAGCCTTTACTTGCTTGGAACTTGAACATGGGTGGTCTTGTTAACGCATTAGAAGTAAGTAGAGAATTAAGCTGTCAATTTTTCACGCCTAGTTCGATTGGTGCATTTGGTCCAACCACGCCAAAGGATCAAACTCCACAGGAGACCATTCAACGACCAACTACCATGTACGGAGTGAACAAAGTAGCTGGCGAGTTATTATGTAATTACTATCACCATAAATTCGGAGTGGATACGAGAGGACTTCGTTTTCCAGGCTTAATCTCGTATGTGGCCCCACCCGGTGGCGGAACAACAGATTATGCGGTAGAAATTTACTATGAAGCAATCAAGAAAGGTGCCTATACTTCCTATATAGGAGAAGGAACTTATATGGATATGATGTATATGCCTGACGCGTTAAATGCAATCGTGAACTTGATGGAGGCTGATCCTTCCAAGCTTCATCACCGTAACTCGTTCAATGTTACAGCGATGAGCTTCGAGCCGGAACAAATTGCAGCCGAGATTCGTAAGCACATGCCTGCATTTGAAATGACCTATAACGTGGATTCTGTTAGGCAAGACATTGCCAACAGCTGGCCGAACTCGATAGATGCAACCGCTGCATCGACGGAATGGGGCTTTGCAGTCGAGTATGACCTTGAAAAGATGACAGTAGATATGTTACAGAAGCTAAAAGAAAAATTAGTGTAAAATAAGGGGCTGATCTTAGGGATTGGCCTTTTTATCTTAAAAATAGTGCAATAGTTCACTTTTTGATGTTCGTTTTCAAGTGGACTTAGCCACTATGCCTTATATTCCTAGCTTTACAGGCGGTATTTAGATGAGATTAAAGTAATCCTTCATGCATCTTAGGGTAATTTATCGGCGATTATCCCGTTTTATCAGCGATTATCGGAATATATCAGCGATTATTCAAATATATCAGCGATTAGCAAAATATATCAGCGATAATACGTTGGATGCGTCAAGATCATTCCATGTTCTTGGCGCTAGCCTATTTTCTCTAACACGTCTTAAAAAGGATGGATGTTCTATGTCCAAAGAAAATACATTACTAAAATTAGGGAGCATTTTTAATCATTTAGCTCCTTATCAATTTATTAAAGCAAGTGCATTACTGTTGCAGGGTGTACAGGTCAATGAGGAGCAGAATCAATCCATCAGTGTCCAATGGGATTTATTTGAGGAGGTCTATATTCACTTCAAGGATCAAGAAGTTTCACCGATTACCGAGTCAGCAACACAAGCCTCTTTTATCATGAGCTTTGAGGGAATCTCAGTCCAGGTAGAGTGCCAGTTTAATAGGACGGTTAAAACAGATCCATATCGAATTTCTGTTACTCATAAAGGGGAACCGATTTGGGTGCAGTCCATGTATGCCTTTCTCTACGACAAGACGTTAAACGAGAAGTATGGAAAAGAAATTCATGCCTATTTATCACAAGCCCAGCATGACATTACGAAAATCAATCATTCTGCCTGGAATCAAGAGCAATATGATGCTCTCACTCAGCGTTATGGAGATCCGCACATTCTAGCCGATAAAATAGGAGAAAATCCGACATGGCGTTTGCATCCATTCTATAAACACATGGGACTTTTAAGTGGGAAAAAAGTAGTTCACTTATTAGGATCCAATGGAATAAAAGGTGTGGCCTTATCTCTATTGGGAGCAGACGTGACGATTGTCGACTTTTCTAAAGAGAACGCTCAGTATGCAAAAAAGCTAGCTGGATTTGCTGAAACAACTATTGAATACATTCAATCGGATGTGTTTTCCATTCCGGAAACCGATTTAAAAGGAGATGCTGATTTTGTCCTAATGGAGCTGGGTGTATTACATTATTTCGTGGACCTTCACCCTCTAATTAAGATTATCAGATCCATTTTAAAGCAAGGCGGGCAATTTCTCCTTCATGAATTCCATCCGATCTCTACAAAATTAATTACGTCCACTGGCAAAAAGCACAAAGTGACAGGTAATTATTTTGATCCAGAGATCGAGATCCGTAACGTTGCATTCTCTAAGCATATAGAAAATGGAGATCAAGAATCCTTAGCCAAGGTATCACAACGAAAATGGACAATAGGTGAAGTGGTAACGGCAATTGCCAAGGAAGGACTCGTTATAAAAGTTCTTGAAGAAGAACCCAATCATAAAATTCACGACATAGGCTTACCAAAGACCTACACAATCCTTGCAGAAAAAACCAATTAAGAACCTTATAAATATTGAATATTGATGGTGAGTTTGTCATAGGCTTAATTGTTGAATAATTTAAAAGGAGGGTTACGTCATGAATACCTTTACAAAGAACCCCATATGGCGTTGCCCTTCTAGTGGATGGTAATAAAAAAAAGACATATTGCAAGTACATGCAGTATGTCTTTTTAGTTTGGAATCAAATCTCTTATCCTTGCATTGATTTCTTCACAACCATCTTCGTCTCTAAAAATATGAACCATTTTGTCTTAGACACTGTATAAATGGTGAGTGCTGTCCAAATACAGATAAACGAGAATAAGTGAACCTCTGTAAATGGTTCTTTATATAGAAAGACTCCGATTAATAGCATGAACGTTGGAGCAATGTATTGAAGAAATCCAATCATTGAAAGCGGAATTCGTTTGGCTCCAATGGCAAACAACAATAAAGGAACGGCTGTGACAATTCCTGCCCCGATTAAGATAAGACTTGTATCAAGTTCTGTAGCAAAAGAACCACTACCATCCGCATGAACAAAACTTAGAAAGAGTAAGGCAAAGGGTGTAATAAACATGGTTTCGATGGCGAGGCCAATCATGGCACCTAAGTTAACCATTTTCTTGATAAGACCGTACACACCAAAACTAACTGCGAGTACTAAAGCAACCCAAGGGACTGAGCCAAAGTGGGTAGTTAAATAAAGCACTCCGATCGTTGCTAAAACAAAGGAGACCGTTTGCCACTTTGTTAATTTTTCCTTTAGCACGACAATACCAAGGAGAATACTGACAAGCGGATTGATATAATAACCTAAACTGGCTTCAACGACCTGATCGGTATTGACTGCCCATATATACAAAACCCAATTCATGCTAATGACAACCGAGGCAAAGGAAATGGCAAGTAATCGCTTGCGGTGAGTCAATAATTCCTTCATCTCGAACCATAATTCCTTGTATTTACCTACAAAAAGTAAAATAATAAACATGAATAAAAAAGACCATACAATACGATGTGCGAGTATTTCTCCAGGTGTTACGTCTTGCAGGAGTTTCCAATATAAAGGTAGAATACCCCATATTACATAAGCAATAGAAGCGGAGGCAATTCCTGTGGTCTGGATTTTAGTATCCGATGGGTTCATAAGTGTTAACCTCTTTTATTATTTTTGACTTAATTCAGTTTAGGAGGATTTCCTGAAAATTGCAATCAATATATTTTCGAGTATCGAAATACCATGTATAACACTTTAATAGGAAGGTGACGAAAATATGCGTGAAACTAGAAAATTAACAGAGAACGACTATGAACAAAGCTTAGAGTTATCACAATATGCCTTTCAATACACAGTCGCAGAAGCAGACAAACCTAAAAGAAAAGAGTCATTAAAAAGGCATGAGGTTTGGGGAGAATTTGAACAAGGAGCTTTGACTTCAAAAGTACATGTACTGTCATTCACTATTTTTTTAGGTGAAACGGAAATGAAAATGGGCGGTGTTGCGGGTGTTGCAACATGGCCAGAGTATAGAAGGAATGGAAGCGTGTCACGATTGTTATCGATTTCTCTTCAATCTATGAAAGACAAAGGACAGGTGATTAGCTTCCTTCATCCTTTTGACATCGATTTTTACCGTCGATTTGGGTGGGAGCTATGCTTCTCTCAAAAGAAGTATGAGATTGAAAAAGCCAACCTGCACTTAATGGAAGCAACACCAGGGACAATTAAGCGTGTAACAGTCAAAGAAGATTTGGATACCTTGAACCGAATGTATGAAGGGTATGCCAAAAACTATAACGGAATGCTAAAGCGGGACTCTTATTGGTGGGAAAACCATGTGTATTCAACAGGGTTTCAATTTGCTGTTTATTTTAACGAGAAGAATGAAGCAAATGGATATGTCTTCTATAAAATTTCCGACAATATAATGGATGTTCAAGAGTTTATATATGCAAATGGTGAAGCAAGAAGGGGATTATGGAATTTTATTTGTCAGCATGATTCGATGGTTGATAAGGTGAAAATGCTGGTTTCAGAAGATGAAGGCTTTAATTATTTATTGAAAAATCCAAAGGTGAAGATTGAAAATGTTCCTTACTTTATGGCCAGAATTGTTGATGTTGAAGGCTTTTTGAATCAATATCATTTCCTGAAAACGGACGAAAGGCTCGTCTTACACATAAGAGATGATCGTGCCGTATGGAATAATCGTTCCTTTCAAATTGAGGATGGAGCAGTTACCGAAGTGTCACTGGAGTATAGGGGGATAACCGTCGATATTCATTCCTTAACAGCTTTATTGATAGGTTCGCAAACGGCCATGTTTCTTTATGAAGCGGGGAAGCTACTGGGGACACCCAATGATATTCTGGTTTTAGAGAGAATGATTCAAAAAAGACCTACTAGCATCTTAGATTTTTTCTAACGTAAGACCCAAAAGATTATCTAAATTCGAACAAAAATTTACAATATAAAAGTAGAATAAATTCATTGTTGTTTTACAAACTAGTAGTATCAAGGAAAAGGCTTGAGTTGCTTCGAAAAATGGACAACTCAGCTTTTTTGTTTTTGTGAAATTACAATGAAGGGATGTAAAAAGTGAAAAGAAATATTGTGTTAGTAATAAGTTTAATTTTAACCATGCTTATAAATATATCTCCAGCTCACGCAGCTGAAATTACTATTCATGTGGTGAAACCTGGTGAAAATTTAGGAGCAATTGCAAAAAAATATGGTACCTCTGTAGAAGACCTAAAAGTAACAAACGGACTTTCTTCTAATGTAATACATAAAGGGCAAAAATTAAAAATCTCTCCTAAAAAATATAACATGCAAGGTCAATACATTCTTTTGACAAAGGAAGAATTTAAAGAGTGGCTATTTAACAATGAATTTAATAGAAAAATAAGCATAATCCAACAACATCACACATGGTTACCTTCCTATAAACATTTTCATGGCTCTAATCATTTTAATATATTGCATGGTATGGAGACATACCATGTTAAAAAAATGCGATGGAAGAATATTGCTCAAAACATAACGACATTCCCAGATGGATTAGTAGCCGTTTCTAGGCCGTTTAACATGGCTCCTGAAGGTTCAATTGGACCAAAGGCTAACGCTACAGGAATCTCCATCGAAAATATTGGGAATTTTGATATTGGCTGTGATGTAATGTCGAAGGAACAAAAGGAAACCATTGTTTATATTACTGCCTTGCTTTGTATAAAATTCGGGCTAACTCCCTCGATTGACACGATCACTTATCATCATTGGTGGCATTATAAAACCGGGGAACGAGTATTGGATAACGCCGCAAAGTATGATGTTAAAACGTGCCCTGGCACTGGCTTTTTCGGAGGAAATACCACAGAGAATGCAAAAACTCATTTTTATCCTCTGGTCTCACGTAAAATGCAAGAAATTCTAGCATCAATGAATTAAACGTAGCAAATCAGGTCAGAAGAAATAGGTACAAACGTTCATTGTTCAATTTTACCAATTTTGTTAGAATGAATGTAACAGACAAGGTATATACATGGAAATATCCATACAAAACAAACAGACAGGTGTCTACAGTCAGAGGATTCATTTTCTCTGGCTTTTTTTTATAAATAAAGGAGGGAGAGGGTTAATTATGTCTTTAACGGTAATGAACATCTTCATCGTTAGCTTGACAGGTGCTTTAACAGGAATGGTCGCACACCTTATCCGAAATGAACGGATTTTGTTGTTTCCAAAACGTAGGCATCGACCGAAAGGAATTGATTTAGGATTTATAGCGGATCTACTGGCAAGTAGCTTAGCTGCTCTTTTTGCCAACACGTATTTATTTGCACCCACTGATATCGGAGAGATGATCGGTATTGCCGTGATGGCCGGTATGGCAGCAGAAAGCATTCTTTTACAAAAAGAAATACGAGTTGAACGAACCAAAACCGAAGAGCTAGAAAAAATATCGAGGCGCATAAGTGAACCGAAGTGAATGAATTCCCCAATCTGGTTATATACTGATTAAGGGCTGAAACAAAATTTCGAAAAAAATGAGACTAGGATAAAAGAAATGTGCCAAAAGGTAGATTAATTCGTGTAAAATAGGGTAAAAGATAGAGAGAGATGTTTCTGGGAGGAAATAGTGTGAGGTTATTAGATTCCATGACAGATGTGCAACGCAAGCAGTACGAAGGGCTCCTGCAAGAGCTAAAGCACGCGACCACAGTGAAAGAGGTAAGGCTAATTGCAGCGGAGATTCATAAGCTTTTGGATGAGCTAGAAGAGAATATAGAGTGAAACCTTCGCCTTTCTGCCAGACTAGATAGGTGTTTTTTTTTTTTTGGGGAAAAATAAATAGGAAGGAACCTTTATCTAATTATTAGATACAAGTTATGGATGAAACAGCATTCAAAGCAGAGAGTATTAAGAAATCATTTGAATAGGGCTTCCCTCAAATAACTCTTACCCAGTAAAAGGGTGGGAGTTATTTGTTTCTTAGATTTGAAGATATGGTTAGACTTGGTTAGTATGAGAGTATGAATCTTTAAAGTAGGAAGGTGTTTGTTATGAATCCAGTTATTGATACTATTCTTAATCATCGTTCGATTCGTTCTTTTGAAGATCGACCTTTAACAGAGGAGCAAATTCAGTTGATTGTGCAGTGCGCGCAGGCTGCTTCAACATCCAGTTATATTCAGGCTTATAGCATCATTGGCATAACGGACCCTGAAAAGAAGAAGGAACTTGCAGCCTTAGCAGGTAATCAAACCTACGTGGAGTCAAATGGACATTTTTTCATCTTTTGTGCGGATCTACATCGTCATGAGCTTGTTGGAAAAATGGAACAGACAAATGTAGAGGAATCCCTTGAGAGCACCGAAAAATTTATGGTCGCCGTTATTGATGCTACGCTTGCTTCTCAGAATGCTGCTCTAGCTGCGGAGTCAATGGGGCTAGGGATTTGTTATATAGGTGGTTTGCGTAGCAATTTAGAAGAGGTTTGTAAGCTTTTACATGTTCCTGATAGAGTCATCCCCTTGTTTGGTTTAGCTGTTGGATACCCAACCTCAAATTCTAGTAAAAAACCTAGATTACCTTTAGCTAACATTTACCATGATAATCAATATGAGCAGGATAGCGCAGTATCAACACAGCAACTAATTCAATATAATAGAACCATTTCCTCTTATTATGAAGAGCGAACAAGTGGAAAACGTTCGGACACATGGACTTCGCAAATGGCTTATATGCTAAAGACACCGAAGCGAATGTATATGAAGGAGTTTGTGGAGAAGAAGGGCTTTAATAAGAAGTGATAGGAGGTAGCGCGTGTTCAGTAATGGATGCGTGCTATTTATTATACATACTGCAACCTTTTTACACTAAAACAAAAAATAGTATATATATGGAAAACGGCACATTAATGTGCTAAATCCGCTTATAAATCAGGAAAACGGCTTATAAAATTGCCGATTCCGCTTCTAAATTTCAAAAACGGATCATATATCTCAAAATCGGCTTATAAATGTAAATGATACAAACTAAACCCTACCCAAACTGCTTAATTTATTGATAAACAAGACAAATCCTTCAACCCAGAGGGATTTTCTCTACTTTTCCAACTTTTTTATCGACTGAACTTCAAATGTGTTCATCTTCTCGGCCAAAACATTGAGATTTTCTTCAACTATCAAGCTTTCAACGTAATCTTTCTTTAAAAAACCTTCCTCAACCATATGCTCCAATAGTTGAACAAATTTGGTATAGTATCCATTGATATTATAGAGTGCAATTGGTTTGCTGTGATAGCCAATTTGGTACCATGTCATCACTTCGGCTAGCTCCTCGAGTGTCCCGATGCCACCTGGTAAGGCAATGAAGCCATCTGAAAGCTCATACATTTTAGCTTTTCTCTCATGCATGTTTTCAACCACGTGTAGATTTGTGAGCTCAAGATGATCCACCACTTCATACAGCTTTTTTGGAATAATTCCAGTTACTTTCCCGTCGTTCTCTTTTGACTGAGCGAGAAATCTCGCCCATGACGCCGACGTTTCCTCCGCCATATATAAGTTCAATATTCTGAGCTGCCAAAAACGTCCCGAGTTTCTTCGCTTGTTGCATGTACTCCGGATGATTGCCTACGCTTGAACCACAAAATACACTAACACTTTTAAGGTTTTTCATCATACTCTCCTCCGATTCAGAAAGTCCAATGTCCTATCATTTCATTTTCACATATGTCCCTCATAAAAATCCATCCTGCTTCCTACTTATTTTGGACAATTGATGAATACAGTATGTTTGTGGTGATTTTAATGGGATAAATTTGATATAATAGGCTTTGGTGCTTTATTATGAGAATGAAGCAAGATAGAATCGTTCACATTAGAAGTAAGATGTTCTAGTGTCAAGAGAACTGTAAGGAGTGAAATCATTGAAAAGAGTATGGTGGAAAGAAGCAGTTGCTTATCAAATATATCCTCGTAGCTTTGTGGATTCAAATGGTGATGGAATTGGTGATATAAAAGGAACCATTTCAAAGCTGGATTATTTAAAAGAGCTTGGAATTGATGTAATCTGGATTTGCCCGATTTTCAAATCACCGAATTCTGATAACGGGTATGACATAAGTGACTATCAGGATATTATGGAAGACTTCGGGACAATGGAGGATTTTGATCTTTTATTAAGTGAAGTACATAAACGCGGCATGAAATTAATCTTAGACCTAGTTGTCAACCACACAAGTGATGAGCATCCTTGGTTTATCGAGTCTCGTTCCTCTAAGGATAATCCGAAGCGTGACTGGTATATTTGGCGTGATGGGAAAGAAGGCAAGGAACCTAGTAATTGGGAGAGTATTTTTAGTGGCTCTGCTTGGGAGATGGATGAAGAAACAAAGCAATATTATCTACATGTATTTGCGATTAAACAGCCTGATTTAAATTGGGAAAATAGCGAAGTCCGTGATGCAGTTTATGAAATGATCCGTTGGTGGTTGGACAAGGGGATTGATGGTTTCCGTGTCGATGCAATCTCTCACATTAAGAAAAAAGAAGGCTTCCCTGATATGCCAAACCCAGAAAAGCTGGACTATGTATCATCTTTTGATGGACATATGAACCAAGAGGGAATTCAGGAGTATTTAGAAGAACTCAAAGAGCAAACGTTTGCACGATATGATGTGATGACAGTCGGTGAAGCAAATGGTGTAAAACTCGAGCAAGCAGATGAGTGGGTTGGAGAAGAAAACGGTAAATTCCATATGATTTTCCAATTTGAACACTTAGGTCTTTGGGAAAAGGGGAATGAAGGTTCAGTTGACCTAATTCAACTTAAGGAAACCTTGACTAAGTGGCAAAAGGGTTTAGAAGGGAATGGCTGGAATGCATTATTTCTTGAAAACCATGACCAACCACGTTCCGTTTCGACTTGGGGCAATGACGAGGAATACTTGCAGGAGAGTGCAAAGTCGCTAGCTACATTGTATTTCTTAATGCAAGGAACACCGTTTATCTATCAAGGCCAAGAAATCGGAATGACCAATGTCCGATTTGAAACGATCCATGAGTATGACGATGTTGGAATGAAGAACTACTACGAAATTGAAACGGCTAAAGGACGTCCGCATGAAGAAATCATGGAAATCATTTGGACAAAGGGCCGTGACAATTCACGTACTCCCATGCAATGGGATACCACGAAAAATGCTGGATTCTCAACTGGAAAGCCATGGATGGGCATGAATGAAAACTATGTAACCATCAATGTTGAAGCACAAGAAAAAGACCCAGAATCCATTTTAAACTTCTATAAGAAAATGATTCAACTTCGAAAAGAAGAAGAGGTTTTTGTCTACGGTAATTATGATTTAATCCTTGAAGAAGATGAGCAAATCTATGCGTATACGAGAACTCTGGGAGAAACAATTGCTATTGTAATTTGTAACATCAGCAGTGAAATAGCCGAGTATAAGTATGCAAAGTCACCACTTTCTAATAAGCAGCTTGTTCTGCAAAACTATATGGTAGAGGATCATAGAGAAAGTACTACTTTTGAGTTAAAGCCTTGGGAGACTAGGGTATATGTGGTGAAGTAAGAATAACGAACTGACAATGGGATGGAATCTAAATGGTTTCATCCTTTTTGTATTGTTGGAAATATTTTAAAATGGTAAAGGAAATATTTGTTTGAAAGCGAATGATATAAATGTCGTTCTGAGTTAAAGGGACAATCATTATAAAAAATAAAATTATGTTATTTTTAAATATTTAAAATTATCTTAATAAAATAATTATACTCTTTAAATTAGAAACATTAGAAAACTACGTTCTTTTATCATTATCAGTTGAAAAATAATTTTTACTTTGGGGTGATCATCATTAGGAAGTTAGTGAACATAATACTAATTTCTAGTATGTTACTAGCAGGCTGTCAATCTGATTTAGGAAGAGTTGTCACTTCAATCAAGCGTACTGAGAATATTGAGGCTTTAAATAAGTTTGTAGAAAGAGTGAAGAAACATGAGAAAGCAAAAGTGTTAATCTTAAGTTATGGCATTGAAGGGCAGCGGATTGAAGAAACATTGTCATTTGATGGGAAAGGTATAAATGGAATTAGAACGGTAGAAGGCGAGTTTAATGAGGAATATGTTTGTAACAGTATTCAAGTAGAGGAAGAAAAGGATAATAAGGTCTATTTCCTAAATGCGTGTAAAGGTGAATCAGGAGGTAGTATGGATTATCCAATATTGTCTGTTTCAAATAGATAGTTAGATTAGAATTGAAGATTATTAATTGGGTTTTGCTAGTTACCTAGAAAGGAGCATCCAAATGAATTTTGACATTAAAGAAGCCATTGAGGTTCTAGAACGGACTCCACAAACATTGGAACATTTCTTATCCGGATTATCTGTTGGTTGGTTGCAGTGCAATGAGGGAGAAGGAACCTGGAATGTTTCTGAAGTAATTGACCACCTCATTGAGTCAGAGTATACAAACTGGATACCTAGGCTATAAATGATTCTCCAGAATGGCGAGAACAAACCATTTCCTGTGTTCGTTCGTTTTTCGCATTTAGATGGAAGTTCAAAATGTTCCATTCAACAGAGATTGCTAGATTTTGATGAAATTCGCAAACAAAATATTATTCCCTTCTTACTAACATCACTACCATATTAAAATGAAGTGATTATTATACCCTTCTTCCATTGAAGTTGTGAGGCTAGAACAGTAGCATTAGATAACCAGAATTTTACTGAAAAGATGCTCAATCTTATTGAGGGTTAAACAACGGTTGTGAAGTAATCAGAATATTAAGGTGAATTATTTTCGTTTTAGATTGAAATAGGGTAGTCTTAGTGTATAAGGACAGGGGGAGATGTAATGGAGCATTTACTTGAGGTATCAACTACTGAGAAAAAATCATTAGAGGAATTAATTCAAGGCAAGAAATCCCTCGTTGTTTTTGTGCGCCACCTCGGCTGACCGAGCTGTCGCCAATATATCACGCAGTTGCGTGATCAGTTTACAAACATTTCTCAATTTGATGTAAATGTTTTGGTTGTCGCACCTTCAAAGGCAACGTTTATTCAACAATTCCAAAACGTGTTTGGACCGTTTCCATTTCCAATCTATGGTGACCCTAGTCGTAAACTCTACCGCCATATGGGACACGTATCAATGGCGAAATGGAAGCTACTAGGAATGGCTGCGATAGGGTTTATATTTGGAAAGGTGAAGGATTTCATACCAAAAGAAGAAGCAAAAAAGAAGTTTGTGTTAAAATCGATGAAAACCCAAGATGTCTTTATCCAAGGCGGTACTTGGCTCTACTCGAGTGAAGGAAAAATCATTTGGAAGCACATCGACCAAAATCCAGAAAAACATGCGAAGATTCATGACATCATGGAACAACTACAAAAATAACCATATCTACCCCAAAATAAAACCCCACGTCATTTATGACGTGGGATTTCTTCATCACAGTACCGATTTAAAGCAGTGGGGGTCAGGCCCCCACTGCTTTAAAGGAGTAAAGCGTTTATCTGTTTTCAAGCTTTGCTAGTTCTGTTAGGATTTCTTCGTTTTCTGGTAGTTCGCTGATTGGGTGCACGTCGATGAAGCGGATAATTCCTTCTTTATCGATGATGAATAGTGCGCGTTCTGACATTCCCTTTTCATGGCGAACGCCATATGCATCTGTAACAGCCCCTTGTGGGTTGAAATCAGAAAGTAGTGGGTATGTAATTCCACCTAAAGATCTTTGCCATGCTTCATGGCTAGGTACACTGTCTACACTGATACCCAGAACCTGGGTATTTAGGCCTTCAAAATCTTCGAGAGCATCCTCGTATGAAGGCATTTGCGCGCCTCAGACAGGGGTCCAATCTAGGGGATAGAATGCAATGAATACATTCTGTTTGCCAAGATAGTCTGATAGACTAACTTCGCGATTGCCGTGTGCATTCAGTGTAAAGTTTGGTGCTTTATCACCGATTTTGAGCGTTTTTGATTCAGTTGCTCCTTTTGGCATCGTAATTCCTCCTCTGTAAAGTATAAAATGTATATAATTAACCGGGAGAGCATAGGCTCACGCGGTGAATTAACTATATTGTGGCTTCATTTGCTTACGTTTGTTGACGTGCTGATCTGCCCCAAGTGCAGCGATACATCCATCAGCCGCCGAAATAACAGCTTGTTTAATCGGAGTTCTTCGTGCATCTCCACCTGCAAATACGCCATCTATATTCGTGCGTAATGTGAAAGTATCTACGTTGATATAGCCTTCAGCATCGCGTTCAACAGCATCCATTAAGAAATCAGTTCCCGGCTTTAATCCTGCTAAATAAAGGAATACACCATCAATTTCCCATGTGACTTCATTTTTCTCAGCGTCCCTGACAATCATGCGTTCAACCTTTTTATCACCATGGATTTCTTTCAATCGATGATTCCAGTGAATAACGATATTGTCCTTCGTCTTTAGCTCATCAACAGTGGCTTCACCTTTGAGCTTATTCGTCGGAACTAACAGATTTACTTCCTTCGCAAACTTAGAAAGAGCTAATGCCTCATGTACGGCTTCTTCTGTATCACCAACAACGGCAACGGTGCGATTCATAAAGAAAGCGGCATCACATGTTGAGCAATAGCTTACACCACGACCTGTAAACTCTTCTTCCCCTTTAATCTTACTGCCTGGTGCTTTGGCGCCGACCCCAATAAAAATACTCTTTGCTTTAATCACACCATCTGGTAAAACTAACCTTTTTACATCTTCGTCAGAGAAATCGACACTCAGAACATTCGATCGAATCATGGTTGTCCCAAAATCCTTCGCTTGAGCATGCATTCTCTCGAGCAATTCTTGTCCGGTAAGTTCACCGGGAACTCCAGGGTAGTTGGCAATTTTATGAGTGATAGCAAGTGTACCAGAAGAAGGAGATTTATCAATCATTAACGTTTTTAGTCTAGCACGGGAGGCATAGACAGCTGCAGAGGATCCAGCAGGGCCTCCTCCAATTGTAACAAAATCATAGATTTCGTCAAAAATTTCTTTTGTTGGTTCGACAAAAAGTTCTTTTGCTTTCTCCTCAGTAGAAGCTTCTTTTGGCTTCTCTCCTGTCACACCAAGCGCTTTTTTCATTTTATTTGGACGGTAGCCGATAAAGGCTTCGCCATCAATATACACGACTGGGGTAGAAAAAATCCCTTGCTCATGAAGGTCTTCAAAGAATTGAGGGTTTTCTGCTACATTTTTTTCTTCGTAGGAGTAGCCCCATTCCTTTAACTCGTTTTTTATTTTTTCACAGTATGGACAGCCAGTATTACTATATATCACGATATTCGGCAATTTTTTTACCCCCTTAATCTATATAACAGTTATTACTTTATAATAATTCTAAATAAGAGTCAAGTCATTCGACCTGATAATCATTTTAAATAAAATGAGTGATTACTCACTTTACAATTCTAATGAATGGAATTATTATATAATGAGTAAGTACTCACTTTTTAAAAGGAAGGCGGAATCATCTATGGTAGGAATAAAAGTTAAGGTTACGAATGTCAACAAGAGCTTTGGAAAGAGATCCGTTCTCCAAGATATTTCATTGTAAGTAAAAAGAGGTGAAATTTTCGGATTACTGGGACCATCTGGAGCCGGTAAAACAACATTAGTCAAAATGATGGCAGGGATAGATGAGGCTACTTCAGGTGAAGTGACGGTTCTGGATACAAAAATGCCAAATCTAACCTTGCTGAAAAAAATAGGATACATGGCTCAATCAGAAGCTCTATATACGGAGCTTACTACATTAGAGAACATGAAGTTTTTTGCAACCATTTATGGTTTAAAGGGTTCAAGAAGAAAGGAAAGAATTGAGAAGGTAATGAGTTTAGTCAACCTTGTTGATGAGATGAAAAAACCGGTTAATGAATTCTCAGGAGGAATGAAGAGACGATTGTCACTTGGAGCCGCTCTATTACATGAGCCAGAAGTGCTTATTTTGGATGAACCAACAGTAGGTATTGACCCTGTGCTTAGGCAATCCATTTGGAGTGAGTTACGAAAGCTCAGTTCAAAAGGAGTAACGATTATTGTCACTACTCATGTAATGGATGAGGCTGAGAAATGTGATCGTCTAGGGATGATACGAGGTGGAAGGTTGACCGCGATCGGAACACCACAAGAACTGAAGGACCAAGCAAAAGCTAGTACTATTGAAGAAGCATTCTTAAAGTTCGGGGGTGTACAGGAATGAGAATAACTGCACTAGTGACAAGAATCATCCGTCAATTTATGCGGGATAAGCGAACACTAGGAATGATGATTGTTGCACCAATTCTTGTTTTATCCTTAATCTCAGTTGTTTTTTCGGGAGAGGATGTCCAACCGAATATTGGCCTTGTCCATTTAAATGAAGTCATGGTCAATGCTTTTGAGGATGAAGGTTTGACTACTATTGAATACTCAACTAATGAAGCTGCGGTTGAGGGTGCTAAACAAGCAGAAATCCATGGATTTATTGAGATGGAGAATAACCTACTAGAAATAACATTGGAAGGTAGTGATCCAGCTAAAAATAAAGCCGTACTCGTAACCATTCAATCTACACTTCAAAAGTTAAAGTCACCTCTTGAAGCGGAAGAACCTATTATTACCTATATTCACGGTTCTGAAGATATGGAAACATTCGACTATATTGGCCCGTTTTTAATTGGATTCTTTGCTTTCTTCTTTGTTTTCCTCATTGCAGGTGTCTCATTTTTAAGAGAAAGAACAACAGGAACACTTGAAAGATTACTATCTACCCCCTTACGACGATGGGAAATCGTGACTGGGTATGTAATAGGGTATGGTATCTTCACCACCATCCAGTCCATTATCATTGTGTGGTTTTCAATCAAAGTGTTAGGTATCATGATGGCTGGATCCTTTTTTTATGTATTACTTATTACATTTATGCTGTCGATCACTGCGCTAACTCTAGGAACACTTCTTTCTGCCTTTGCAAAAAATGAACTACAAATGATCCAGTTTATCCCGATTGTTGTGGTTCCACAAGTATTCTTCTCAGGCTTATTTGCAATAGAGACTATGCCCAATTGGCTTCAATCACTTAGTGTAGTGATGCCATTAACCTATGGAGGGGCTGCTATGAGAGAGGTTATGATTCGTGGAGGAGGCTGGGTATCCATCAGTACAGAAGTGTTCGTACTTCTCGGTTTTTCTTTACTCTTTATGGTGTTAAACACACTTGCTTTAAAAAGACATCGAAGGCTTTAAGCTTTGTTTCATCTTTCCATAATGTTTATAATAAAAGAATCATGAAAGAAGAGTAGGGGTCGGGAAATGTCTGAGCAAGGATGGATTCAGGAGTTATTACGTGTAGAAAAAAATGAAGACGTTAAGTTTAGTGAAAAGCAACTTAAAATTGTCGAGGCAGCCATCGATATATTTTCAGAAAAAGGATTTGCTGCTACTTCAACAAGTGAGATTGCAAAGAAAGCGGGAGTAGCAGAAGGAACCATTTTTCGGCATTATAAAACAAAGAAGGATCTACTATTCTCTATTGTTCGTCCCACAATAGAAAAGCTGCTAGCTCCACACTTCGCGAAAAGCTTTGCTAAAGACGTATTCGAAACCGAGTACAACAGCTATGAAGAATTTGTTAAGGCGCTCGCAACGAACCGATACAAATTCTTAAAAGGGCATTTTCCAATTGTGAAAATATTCGTACAGGAAATTGCTTTTCACGAAGAACTGAGAGGTCCTTATATTCAATTATTCAAAGAACATATATATAAGCATTTTAAGAAAATTGTGATCCAGTTTCAACAGAAAGGTGAGCTCATTGACTTACCTCCAGACACCATCATCCGTTTGACCATATCGACAATTATGGGGATGTTAGTCGTTATTCATTTCCCTCTAACGGATGATGATTTTGAAACAGAGCTCGAACGTTCCATTGCGTTTATTATGAAAGGGTTATCCACAAAGTAAACCTAAAAAACCAAGACAGGAAAAACCTTTCAAATAAAGGGATTACCTGTCTTTTTCTATGGTGTAAAAAATCAAAACTTGATAAGTCCATTTAATTATGTTTTAATATGTTTAAACACTTAAACATTTAAACGGAGGAATGAATCATGTCAAAAACAGCATTAATTACTGGAGCTTCAAACGGAATCGGAAAAGAACTTGCCTATCACTTTGCAAAGGATGGAGTCAATCTAGTTCTGGTTGCAAGAAGTGAAGATAAGCTACAAGAGCTGAAGAAGGAATTAATGGGGAAATGGGACATTCAAGTAGAAGTGATGAGTCGGGATTTAAGCAAGATGGAGGAAGTCCAATCTCTAGATAAGGAACTGAAAGAAAAACAGATTAAAATTCAGTACTTAATTAATAATGCGGGCTACGGTTTATTTGGTAATTTTACTGAGACTAATATGGATGAAGAATTAAATATGATTGATTTAAACATCAAATCTTTAACCCTGCTTACAAAGCTACTTGTGAAGGATATGGTCAAGAATGGAGAAGGTCGCATATTGAATGTTGCTTCAACAGCTGCTTTTCAACCAGGCCCTTTAATGGCGGTGTATTATGCTACGAAGGCTTATGTTCTCTCCTTTACAGAAGCATTGGAAAATGAACTACAAGGAACAGGTGTCTACGTGTCTGCGTTATGTCCAGGTCCTACAGAGACAGGCTTCGGTGACAGAGCAAACCTATCAAGTTCAAAGCTTTTTAAAGGTAAATTGATGAGTGTAACAGAAGTAGCAGAAGCTGCCTATGCGGGATTAACATCAGGTAAGTCTCTTATCATACCAGGCTTCCAAAATCGTATGTTGACTGTTTTGGTAAGGATATTACCTAGAAAAACGATTACAAGCATTGTACGAAATGTTCAAGAAAAGATATAATATATAGCATAAAAGAAGGGTGGAGATTTTCGGTGGGGCAACAGGCAATTGATACATTTCGGAAATGTATCCCCTTATTCCAAGCATTAAGTGACCCAGCCCGTCAGGATATCATCCTTTTACTCGCCAATCATGATGCTCTAACAGTCAATGAGATTGCTGCTCAATCAACATTGTCGAGACCGGCTATATCACATCACTTAAAAATATTACGAGACCTTCATCTTGTAACGATTGACCAGCAAGGAACTAAAAGGTATTATTCGCTGGCTTTAGATTCCTCGATGGAACTGCTTAAACAACTCATACAAACTGTTGAAGAAACATGTTAAGAAAAGTGGATGATCTAATCATCCACTTTTTATTTTAAAAACAGCTATACAATTGGCTCAAAATAAACGTTTTCGATTTCAAGAGTGCAATCCTTCCCTGTATCATAAGATAGATTCCCAATCTTACCTTTTAGCAAATTGTATACCTCTTGATTTCCTGTTTTCCAGTAATCGCAAATAAGGGATAGTATTTGAACTCCTTCTTTTTCTGCTTTATTGAAAAGAGTGAGAAAGGATTCTGCGGAATGTTCTTGATTATTCGTTGGATGAAGCCATTTTGTCGAGTTTTCATTTAGGTAGTCCTTTTCCTCCAGCTTTTTTTGATAGGAAAAGGAAGAGATTCTTTCCTTTAGTACTTTGTTCTTCCAACCAGTAGGATCATGAAGGACCTTCAAAGCCTTTATCATATGCTGATACGAATGATTCACATAGCTCTCGGGCATTTTTTTTTCTTCCTCAGGGAAAGTCTCTTTAATGAGTTCAGACAGCATCTGCTCAATTGGCTCATATAATGTAGGTCCGATATATATTTCCTTATAGACAGGAAGCTTGTAAGTATCAACATTTCTCCATCGTCTCATTAGCACCGTGTCGATAATAATCTCTAACTTTTGATGACGATTACCTTCATTTCCAGAACGATAAATGATATAAGGATGTGTATTTCGGTCTAGGAGGTGATGCGTGACAAATCCTAGAATATAAGCTGTTAGTTTAGTATGGTTCTTATGCTTGTAACCGTAGTCTATCATTTGCATTAAAAACAGACCGCATTGCTCATAGTGTATCTTCAGACCAATCTCTGTTACAGGCTTTGCTCGCCATGGCCAAAAATTATGATAAAAAAAGGGATCGGGACCTTGTGTTCCTAATTGAAAATACGGTTTAACATCCTCTATAATATCGCGTAAGCCGGCTTGCTCCGCTACCTTTTCACCGAATAAAATATGAGTCCAAACATTTGGCACTAGATTCACCTCTCCTTCCAACTATTGTTTTCATCCATTACAAGGGATCTTTTTGAATCACTATATAGCTATTATACTCACCAACTAAAACTGGAAGAAAGTAAAAAGGTCGAATTTTACAAAAACTTCACACTAAAGATCTCTCGATGAAAAAGTAAACTCCATCTCAATGTGATTTTTGAAAGAAGTATGTAAAATACATATTTTACATTTCTGTCACAATTAGACTATTATTTAAGGGTCCTCATCTACTTGGCGACACGTAAGGAAGACCGATTAGTGAATATAAAAGAGATTGCAGATGTGTATGAAATTTCTAAAAATCATCTAATGAAGGTGGTTTTTGACTTAGGAAAGCTTGGGTATCTTGAGACGATTAGAGGCAGGAATGGTGGCATCAAACTAGCTCTTGATCCTAAGGATAGTAATATTGGCGAAGTGGTTAAAAATACAGAAGAAGATTTTCACAGGGTAGAATGCTTTGATTCTTCTAAAAATGAGTGCGTCATCAGCCCCAAATGTAAATTAAAAAATGTTCGGCATGCGGCTGTCAAAGCGTATTTACAAGTATTACATAGCTATACTTTAGCAGATATTGTTTGAAAATAAAGTAGATCTACAACAACTATTTCAAAAATGAAAACACTATGCTTTTCTTCCTAAACATAGTGTTTTCATTTCTAGAACACATACGGACCAACCATTACCACCATCATAAACAAATGAAGTAAGACAATGTACGTTACTTCACTTTCCTCGCCCCAATTTGGATTACGGAAAAACTTGTAACTGAACAACGCAATGGCAATCGCCAAAAGGGGTAATATGTATTGACTAAACGAGAAAGCAATGAAAAATGGACCATCTAGGATAACGTTTGGTTCAAAGAAGCGTTGCACAAAGATAAATTGGGTAATGAAATAAGAAACAATCGCCAACCACTTTGCTCTAGTTTTATTGTAGACGTTGAGCACATTCATTCCAATGACAACAATGGCGGGTGGGAACAAAACGAGAAAAGAAACTAATAGAAAAATTAAGGCACCAGAAGAAGATAACAAGGTTCTTGAAAGTGCATTTATATAATCCTGTTTCGAAAGCTGTAAGCTAGCCTCAACTGCCTCAGTATGTGTACTTGCACCCATAATGGAATATTTCATCGTTGATGCCTCAAAGTCTAACCATGTGATGAATGACTGGTCAACCCAAATGGGCTTTGATGAAGGTAAATCTGTGGTACTTATTCTAGTCGCCTTCCATGTTTCGTCTATTTGACTTGCCATGAAGATATTGACAGCATCTGTATCATTTAGGGTAGATTCTGAAGCAAATAATAGCTTGACCGTGCCATCCTCGTGAAAAATGTTAAACCCTTTTATTAGACCTAGCCTATTTGCCGTTTCTGAATCATTGATTCTCAATTCACTAAATGCTTCGTACCCGGTAGGATTAGCAAGTGATAGGTTCGCATATTGATTGGTTAAGGTTAGTTTTCCTCCACCCTTTCGACTAGAGGTTGTTAGAATTGTATGAACATTTCCATCCATTTCTAAATAATCTAAGCCGGCGTATGTTGCATAATTTGTGTCATATTGGAATAGTTCCGTACTTTTCCAACCCTCTTTATAAAGTGTAAAATTTAGTAGTCCGGCATCACCAGGTGTAGCCGTTACAAAAGAATTCTGCTGTAAGGTAAGAATTAGGTCTTCTGCTGGACTAGACTGATCTGCTATTTTAATAGGGTCAAAGGTTGATAGATTGATGATATAAAGCCCTTGTTCCTGACTCACTACCACTAGCCCTTCGTTAGCCTTTAACAAATTCACGGATTCTAACAGCTTTTTTGGATCACCACTGCCATTCTGGTAATACAAGGTTTCTTCTTTTACATATAAGGCATCAACTCCATTCGTCCAAAAGGAGTCTTGAGATGTGACTGGTGCTTTTATCTCCCCTAGATTGCTGACGGAAAGATCAGGATTCACTAAATATTGATTTATTCCCCCTGTTTTACCTGAAAATAGCACGAGTTGGTTATCATCAGTCACGATAAGAGGTGAACGGTTGTCAGACTTCATTTGTAAATCAACAGACCGGCTCCAAGGCATCTTATTAGAATTCTTCTCCGCGTCTAAAAGATGCAAATATTGAAATGTAGTGAAGATAAGAAATATAACTATAAATGGAAGAACAACTCTCCATTTTTTAAATTGTTCCTTCATAAGAATCCCCCAATTACTTCTGTATCTGTGAAAAGTCACAATAGTATAATAACATAATTGGAAAATAAATACACCAGTAGTTAAGGGTATATGAAAAAATATAAGGACGACTGCAACTTCAATTTTTACCTGTATAATAGAAAGAAATAACTTGAAAGGCGGATCTAAATGAAGTATTCAATTGTTCTGTTTGATGGTGTGTGTAACTTATGTAATGGTGCCATACAGTTTCTACTTAAGTATGATAAGAAAGAGCGACTTCGCTTTGCCTCACTGCAATCAGAGACAGGTCAACGGTTGTTGGCACAATATCAGCTACCGACAGATGATTTTGATAGCTTTGTCGTGATTGCTAATGGGAAAGCTTTTAGGAAATCAGTTGCTGCTTTAGAGATATGTAAACAGCTTGGAGGATGGTTTATACCTTTTTTAATTTTTCGTGTAGTACCTAGTCCAGTTAGAGATTCCATATATAGCGGGGTGGCTAATAATCGTTATAAGTGGTTCGGAAAACAAGAGCATTGTATGATCCCAACACCAGAGTTGAGGAAGAGATTTTTGGAATAATAATAGGACTGATTGATGAAGAATAAGAGGTGTATTATTGTTGAATCTCCCTTTCGAAGAGAATTTGAGTTTTTCTAGTTCTAACTGTTGTGGCTATAACTTGATTATTGTTAAGGCGTTATGTTATTTTTTTACTAGTAACTGTACCTTGAAAGTAAAGGTTGGAATGAAAGGACGTTCGATATGTCGAAACAACAAATTGGTGTCATTGGTTTAGCTGTAATGGGGAAAAACTTAGCTCTTAATATAGAAAGTAGAGGCTATTCAGTAGCCGTTTTTAACCGCTCACCGGAGAAGACAGATGCTATGATACAGGAAAATGCGGGGAAAAATGTATTGCCTACATATACAATGGAAGAATTCGTTGAATCTCTTGAGACACCACGTAAAATGCTGTTAATGGTACAAGCGGGTAAAGCAACAGACGCGACGATCGATCAGTTAGTACCTCTGTTGTCACAAGGAGACATCATTATTGACGGCGGAAATGCCTTTTTCGTTGATACGATGCGCCGTAATAAGGAACTCGCTGAAAAAGGAATTCGTTTCGTTGGAACGGGTGTTTCTGGTGGGGAAGAGGGTGCTCTTCTTGGACCTTCGATTATGCCAGGTGGACAAAGAGAGGCCTTTGAATTGGTTGAACCGATTTTGAAGGGTATTTCCGCGAAAGTTGATGGAGATGCTTGTTGTACCTATATCGGTCCAGATGGAGCAGGACATTATGTGAAAATGGTCCATAATGGAATTGAATATGGGGACATGCAGCTGATTAGTGAGGCCTATTTCCTATTAAAACATGTGGCTTTAGTATCAGCAGAGGAGCTTCATGAAATTTTCTCTGACTGGAATAAAGGTGAGCTTGATAGTTATCTAATTGAAATCACAGCTGATATTTTTACAAAGGTTGATGAAGAAACAGGAAAGCCAATGATTGATGTGATTTTGGACATGGCTGGACAAAAAGGTACAGGTAAGTGGACAAGCCAGAGTGCATTGGATTTAGGAGTTCCACTACCTATTATTACCGAGTCGGTTTTTGCTCGATTTATTTCAGCTTTGAAGGATGAGCGTGTGAAAGCGAGCAAGATTTTGAAAGGACCAGAAAAGAGTTTCACTGGTGATAAAAAAGAATTCATCGAAGCTGTTCGGAAAGCCTTATATGCAAGTAAAATAGTGTCCTATGCCCAAGGGTTTGCTCAAATGCGTGCAGCCTCTGAGGAGTACAAGTGGGATTTAAATTACGGAGAAATCGCCATGATTTTCCGAGGGGGCTGTATCATTCGTGCCCAGTTTCTGCAGAAAATTAAAGAAGCCTATGATCGTGAACCGGGACTTGCTAACCTAATGCTAGATCCTTATTTCCAGGACATCATTGAGAACTACCAATCAGCGATGCGTGAAGTGGTCTCGATCGCAGTGATGAACGGTATTCCAGTACCTTGCTTGTCAAGTGCCATTGCTTACTATGACAGCTATCGTACGGAGACTCTCCCAGCTAATTTATTGCAAGCACAGCGTGATTATTTCGGAGCACATACTTACCAGCGTGTGGATAAAGAAGGAACGTTTCATACGAATTGGATGGAATAATAGAAGAGAACCCCCGTTTTTCTTGGAGAAACGGGGGTTTTTATTAATTTCTCACACTTTGTATGGAGTTTTCGGTTACTTTAATCTGGCTGCAGTCCTGAATAGGGGCTAATCGAGACAGAGGGTGTAGGGTTAGAGTGC
>NZ_JBMERO010000026.1:0-51600 GCF_049310945.1 Bacillus sp. DJP31
ATAATTATTCACCGTAAGGTGCTCCTCTCTTTGGCTTAGTTGGTTGTCATAAACCCTATTCTACCAAAGGTCAGAGCACTTTTTTATTGTTTTTTTATAGATTGGCTTCGAAATCTAGGATTATAATTCTGAGTTTAAAAGAGAGGAGAGTATTATTATGCTTTTAGAAGTAAAAATCAAAGCAGATCTTCACCTTGGACATGTTATAAAGATTACAATAAATAACGAGACAGGAGAAGTGAGATTTACGCAAAGTAAGGAATTGCTTTGGGAAACAAACTACCAACCATTTAACCTTGTACCCTATCATTTTATGATGGAACATCCATTCGAGTTGAACCTCCTGAAAGACTTGAATAAAGTTTTGCTTGATACTGGAGTATTATATGGTTGTGTTCTAAATTACTCAAAAGATATAGGCTATGTGTATGTTACTTTCCACAGTAATCCTATTATCTTACACAATCTTGCAAAAATCACTTTGGAGGCAAGACAAGAAATTTTAGATAAGATTGAACAATCTTGGAAAAATAAGAAACATAAACCTGAATTATATTCTTTTGTAAGGCACATCTATCCAAATTGTTACTGTGGTAAAGTTCTTGATCCTGATTTAAACCAAAGGTGTCAAGATTGTACTGGTTATATCTGTACATGTGGAAAGTGCCATTGTACAGAAGGAAAGAGTTTTATGCATGATTCATTTAGGGGTAATCCATGATCAGTGCTGAATCAAATTTGTTTTGTATATTTTAAAAAATAGTTTTTTATTAATTTAAGACTGCTGACCTATCCTACAGCAGTCTTTTTCTATACTTAAAATTTAGATGGTTCATTTGACGAATAAGAAGATTTAAGCACGTTACTTTATCTATGTATAAATTTATCTTAATTACTTGACAAAAATTAATAAAAGGTAAATAATATTGGTAGATAATGGTTTGGAGGGTGATGGAGTGAATAAGGTAGTAGAAAAATGTATGCTTACGAGTGAACAAAGATCCTTAATAGTAAAAGGAATTCAAAGAGGAATTAAAGATTATCAAGAACTTATCTCAGCAATGCCAGTAACAATCACAAGAAAGTATGCACCTCATTTATTATATGACATGGTAAATGAAAGTGTATCGAAAATGATAGAGGAAAATCCTCATACACAAATGAAGGTTACCCCACGAAGAGCAGGATTTCACCCATATATAGTAATTCAAGATACAATAAGGAATATTTTCATACTTGTATCCAAACTACCTCAAAAAAAGTTTATACCTGCACAATGTAATTATAGAGGGGAGTATGCATCTTCAAATGCAGTACGACTAACCGATATGGGAATGACTTATGATGAAATTTATGGTGATACCCCTTTTCAGGAGTCTCTTCCTTTGGGTATAGAAAACCAGCCGTTTGGGATTATTGTTACTTATGATAGTAAAACAGAGACCTACTATGAAGGGGCATTAAGACCAGATCAAGAGGACTGGATTTACAAAGACGATATTTCAGATTCAATTAATATAGACACTAAAGTTCTTGTGCCACTCAACAACTACCAACTATCAGATATTCCAACACCGTTGAAAACACCATCAGAAGAAGATATTGTAGTTAAGCTAAAAGGAAAGACTACATCTTAGAGAAACTTTTTTAGTTAGGGGCAGTAAAAATGAGCGTAAAACAGGATGCAATTATTAATCCGAAGAGACTAAGAGAGGCTCGATTAATAAGAGGGCTTACCATAAAAGACCTTGCCGATATAATTGGGATATCAAAACAAGCTATTTCACAATTTGAACTCGGAGAACATATGCCGAAACAAGAAACTATGATGGCTTTAATTAATACTTTAGGGTTCCCAAAAAGTTACTTTTATAAAGACTATAAAGAACAATATGTTGGAAATACCTTCTTTCGAGCAAATGCTACTGCTACGAAGAAAAATAAAGAGATGCAGTATAATAAGTCTCTATTAGCTGGATATATCTACAGTTATTTAGCTGATTTAATAGAATTTCCAGATCTAAACTTACCAGATGTGTCCCAATTAAACGCAAATTGGAATGATAGTGATACTATAGAAGAATTGGCTAAAAAGGTAAGAGAACATTGGGGAATAGGTGAGAATCCTATTGCTAACATTGTACACCTGTTAGAACGAAATGGAATCATGGTATTTTCAGTTGATACTGATACGCAAAAAGTAGATGCATTTTGTCAACATCGGTCTGGTAGACCTTTTATTTTTCTTGGAAATGACAAGCAATCGGCTTTTAGAAGACAGTTTGATGGCGGACATGAGTTAGGTCATATCCTTATGCATGAAGACATAGATAATCAAGATACCCTTAGTAGAGAAGAAATAAAGGCAATGGAGCATCAAGCGAATCGTTTTGCATCAGCATTATTACTACCCGCAGAAGCATTCGCCAGAACAGTAACATCTACATCATTATTACACTTCATAGAGTTAAAAAAATATTGGCAGGTTTCAATGGGGGCTATGATTTATCGTAGTAGAGAATTAAACTTAATTGACGAAAGTAGATATACCTCATTACAAAAACAAATGTCCATGAAAAAAATGAGGACAAAGGAACCTTTAGATGATGTATTTCCTTTACAGGAACCTGTTGTGTTAAAAAAGAGCATCCTAATGCTACTTGAACACGATGTGAAAAATGAGTTACAACTTATTCAGGAAATGGGTGTGCCACAAGAGTTTATCGAAATGTTATGCAATCTCTCGAAAGGTACTCTAAATTACAAAGAGTCTGAGCCGACTATTAAATTAGTTAAAAGGTAACTACTATAAAAACCCTCTTTACGTAAGAGGGTTTTTAGGATGTTTTACGAAAAAATTTCTTCTTCATATATTGCTTATTAAGATGCATTGAAAGGAAAGAAAATTTATGGATAATCACGATGCTATATACTTATTAATTATTTTTGCAATCGTTACATTAATTGCTGATTTTATTACATATTACTTAGAGTCAAAGCAAAAGAAAAAAAGACAGAGAATCTTATCGAAAATGAAAAGGTTAAATATGATTCGAGAACCTATAGATTCCAAATTGATAAATCTAACTTTTGCTGAATTTGTGTATTACGAAAAGTATGAGAAAAGTTCGGTAGCAAGCCTTGCGTATAGTTTAGGAGATGGGCATGATGATGAAATTGATCACTTTGGTTTTAAACTGGATTATTATTGGTTCTGCAAAGAAGATTTAAGGAGTTACCAAAGAGAGATAATAGGATTATGGAGTGAATATTTTCATTTGTTTAATAATAATTCATGTGAAGTTGACCAACTTAGAAAATATCTTAATCAACTAAGTTCATTAACTTATAATTCAGGTTTAGAACAAGGTAAAAAAGAGAAGATTGATACTGAATTTTTAAGAATCCTTGAAGACTATTATGCAAGGCTACTGAGAGAAAACGACTTTTACATTGCCATTACAAAAATACTTGAGTGGTATTATTACAGAACTGATTATTATTATGACATTATGGGGATTGGAACAACAGAATCGGAATTATATGTACTTGAACAGATTTATAACAATTATGAAAAGGAATTAGAAAAATTAAAAAATGATTCCCCTCCAACATTTTTATCATACACAGGAGTTGTTTATCATTTTTATAAAAACCTTCCCAAAATTACAGATAGAAACTATGACCATTTTTATAGGTATTTTATGCTTAGCCGAATAGCGGTATTAAGAAATATCGGGGAATATGAAAAAATGAGTGATAGTATATATATGTTTTATAAGGGTCAAAAGAAAAAGCTGAAAAGCTGGAAATTGTTTTGGGATCATATATTGGATTATGGAACGGGTTATGGAGAGAAACCAACAAGGCTACTATTTATCTTTTTATTTTTGTATGTACTTTTTTTCTTTGTATTTTATCCCTATCCTAATAGTCCAATAAAATTAACTGGAATAGATTTAGAGAATAATAACATATTCGAGAATGCTATAGATGTAATATATTTCAATTCAACAACAATGCTTTCAAACTTATATGGTAATGTGAGTCCAGCAAATTGGCAAGCTCGCTTAATTGTTATAGTGCAACAAGTAGCTGGATTCATAATAACAGGTAGTTTTATTGCACTATTCTTACGGAAACTGTTTAGACATTAGGGTCAGCCATTTTAAATTATAATAGAATTTTACATATTGTGAAAAATTCTAATTATTGTTTGAAGACTATATCTGGAAAATAATTATTGTAAATTAATTATGATTAATAAATATCTTAATACTTAACCTTAAACCTTTTTTCTACTATGTAACTAACCAATAATTCCAACCGAAAACACAATAAACCTTTCCGATTTCTCCTTCGAGTGAGAAAAAAGATTTCGTAAAAAAGCGTGAGAAAAGCAGGGCTATCCCTTACGGGATAAGCCTTTCTTCTTATTGTGGTCTCGGAAAACTTTATTATCATTCGAGAAAAAGTGTGAAAAAAAGCGTGAAAAAAGAGCGGGGAAAAGTGAGAAAAAGCTAAGAAAAGGGTTAAAAAGCGGGAGTTATGCGAAAACTTTATTATAACAGCGAACGAAGGAATGCGGGTTTGGAGCGGGTGAATTCGGTAGGGAATTTTAGCGATGTACAGAAATAGTAAGTAGCTCATTCTAAGTTTACTTAGGATGAGCTTTTTTTTTGTTACCTTTCTGTGAAGAATGCCACGACATTGTAAATTTCAAAGAATCTGAAATGAAAAAGGTGAAAAATATAAAAGGGAGGGAAATTACTTATATAGCGAAGGAAGCATACTGTGAAGTGTGTGGTTCAGCTGTATTTGTTCCAGAAATACATGATCATAACCTAAAAGTAATAAATGAAGGTTATAGACAATTAGAGGATCTCATAACTAATGAAGAGATTAACCATTTAGTTGAATTTTTTAAAATAGGTAAAAGGCCCTTATCATTAGCCTTAGGTTGGGGAGAGGGAACTCTAACCAGATATTTGAATGGAGACATTCCGACTAAACAATATTCCCAAATAATGCGAAGTATACTAAATGAACCTCTTTTAATGGAAGGCTTTTTAAAAGCGAATAAGGAAAAAATTACAGAAAGTGCATATAAAAATTGTGAAAAAGCAATTGAAGAATTTAAAAAATCTACTGTCTTCCCTTTTACTCAGCAAAGGAAGATCGACCATGTGATCCAATATTTATTATATAAATGTGAGGAGATCACTCCACTTGCGCTTCAGAAACTTTTATATTTTTCACAGGGATTTAATAAAGCTATAAATAATGCGTTTCTAATTGAAGATGATTGTGAAGCCTGGATTCATGGGCCAGTATATAGAAATGTCTATGAAATATATAAAGAATATGGATATAATCCCATTGAAGAAAAGCAGCATGAATATAAATATAGTTTATTATCTGAATCTGAGAAGGAATTATTGGATACAATCGTGAATAACTTTGGGTGCTATAGTGGGAAACTTTTAGAAAAAATGACTCATATTGAACCTCCTTGGAAGGTTACCAGGATTGGATTAATGGAAAAAGAGGCTTCTAACCGTATTATTGATAAACAATTAATTGAAAACTATTTTAACGATATAAAAGAAAAGTATAAGATGCTAAATGTCTCTGATGTAAAGGATTACAGTGAAGACCTATTTAATAAGATTCATTCTTAAAACCTTAACTAATGTTAAGAGTATTAGGTGCCAGGAACTCTCCAATTATTTGGATAGCGCCTGGCACTTTTTCTAATAGAAGATATATGTATATTGACTAAGACAATATTTGCTGATAAACTAAGTTTATTGACTGAGACAATTACTTAGGAAGTGGTTTTTTGATTGGACTTGAATATATCTTAAATTTATATAATATGCAGCATTTGATGTTAGCTGAAACACTAGGAATAAAGAAGCAAAACATCAATCTTTGGATTAAACAAAAGCAGAATATTCCTAAGAAATACCTTCCTGTCCTCTCTGAGTTATTTAGAATAGAAGAAGACTACTTCATGAAGGAACTAAGCGAAGTAGAGAAATTAGAGATTCAGAAGGAAAAACTAAAACAAGACCTCACGTCAGTTGTTAAAAACTACGATCAACAATTTATCATTGGAAATGTAAATGATATAGTAGAAGTACCAGTATATGACAAAGAAGAAATGAACAAGATTGAGAGAACGATCGAAAAAGCAAAGCTTGTAGCCAGATTCAAGAAAGTAATAGAAATAGCAGATGAACTACCTAATATTGATACTTTCAAACTAGTTATTGAGCTTTTGGAGAAATCGCAGCATGAAATTATCTTACATAAAACAGTAGAAGCGTTAGCTCATTATTTAGAGGTTTTGCCTGATTGGGTGTCTACTGGACCTGAACAAGATGAATTCGAGAGTGAACTATTTGAAGTGTTAGACGACAATAATTTTTAGCATTGGAGACGATCATGATGGCAACAGCAAATATCGGTTTTGAAGAAACACTATGGAAAGCAGCAGATAAACTAAGAGGAAGCATGGACTCTGGGGAATATAAGCACGTCGTTCTCGTACTCATCTTCTTAAAATATATCTCAGATAAATTCGATACAAAGTATGAAGAGCTACTTGAAGAAGGCGATAGTTTTGAAGAAGATCGTGATGAATATGCACATGAGAACATCTTTTGTTTACCAAAAGAAGCAAGATGGGGATTCGTCAAAGACCATGCAAAGGATGCGAAAATTGGCCAATATATCGACGATGCAATGATTGAAATTGGAGGGACAAGGGGACAGGTACGATGTCCCAATATATTGGGTCACGGTACCTGTCCCCTTGTCCTATTATTGAGATGAAACCTAAGAGAGTGGTGTATGTTTCCTGTAATCCAGCTACGTTAGCACGTGATCTACGAATTTTAGAAGACGGGGGTTTCCGTAAGGTTGAGGTGCAGCCCGTGGACATGTTCCCTCATACTGTGCACGTTGAAAGTGTAGCTTTACTGGTTTTGAAATAATAGTTCTATTAGTGCAGTTACCACTTGATAATAATGCAAAAGTAGGTTTATTTTTATCAGGGGTTGAGCTAGAAAGTCAATATTGAACTAATTCTAAGACTGGTGATCTATATTATATTTAGTTAAGCAAGCAATACAAATATGCATAAAAACCTTGATTGGCTACTTGCCTTTCAAGGTTTTTTAATGGGGATCTTAGTGCTGAAGAACCTGCTTTTGTGTAGTAAATAATCTCACTTAATTCCTGATTGATAAAAGTCGTTTGTAATTGAACAACCATAAAATTCGTTTGGTTTATTTGGATAGTTTCGAATTTATCTAGGTACACTAGGCACTAATGTAGTATTAACAGAAAATTGAAGTTATAATGAAAGATAAAAAGTCTATCGGTACGTGCCAAGCAAAACACCTGGAGGGGATCGTTTTGAAATCTGGTGAAAGATGTAGAATTCTAATTGTGGATGATGAGCAATTAATTAGGCAAGGGATTAAACACTATTTGCAATGGGAGCAAGAAGGTTTTCAAATTGTCGGAGAAGCATCGAATGGTCAAGAGGCTCTTGAATTAATCGAGTTAACAAATCCACATATTGTTTTAACAGATATTGTGATGCCCATAATGGACGGTGAAGAATTAACACGGATTGTGAAAAGCAAGTATCCACACATTGAAATCATCATATTAAGTAGTTTCGGAGAGTTTGAATATGTGAGATCGACATTCCAAAGTGGCGCAGTGGATTATATTCTAAAACCGAAACTCGATGCTGAAACATTACTTAAGGTGTTAACAACTGCAGCAAATAGAATACCTTCCTTGCAATCAACTAATGAGCAAGCTAGTCTTCCGATTAATATGGGTCATATAATTGGACAATTTGTATCAGGATATGACGTTAACTATGATGTTGACTTAATCTCACGGACTTTTCCTTATGATGCATTCCGCTTAGTAGCTGTGGATGCGAGACACCTTCCAATCATTGATGCAAAAGTAATAGATTCTTTAGGTAAGAGAATGGACACCTTGTTTGATACTCATTTGGAGTTGGAGGATTTAGTCTTACAACGTTTTAAAATTGAGGACAATGTAAGCGTATTCCTTGTCAATGGAGAAGCCGACCAACTAGCGAAATGTTATAGTCTGGCTCATGAATTAATAAAACTGGACCATCATCTTGCGGTGCTTTTGTGTGATGATTTTTTAAGTTTTTCTCAAATAGGCATTAAATACAATGATGTGATTAAGAAAATGTTGGAATATCGTTTTTATCACCCACAGTCTAAAATCGTGACAGAACAGAATCTATCAATTGATGAACCATTACTTGCTTCCTTTAATTTGGACAAGTTTACAAATGATTTTAAACATAAACGTTTTGACTCAGCCTTCAGTTATTTAGAGGATCATATAAATGCTTTATCAAAATCTAGTAGAATGGATATTTTTGAATATAAATCTTTTTTTGGCAATGTTATTTTTAATATAACCATTCTGTTAAGCAATCTTGATTATGACGTTAAGAAATTAGAGAATGAGAGATTCACTCTTTTCAATTCAATCGACCTCGCTAAGACGACAATTGATGTTGTGGAACAATTGCATCGCTTTATAGATAAAGCACAGCAGATTATTTTAACGAGGAAAAATCATACAGGACATTCTAACTTCCAATTGATGCTTGATTATATTGAAGAGAATTATGCTAAACCGTTAAACTTGACGGGAGTGGCGAACCATTTTCATTTTAATCCTTCCTACTTATCTAGTTATTTTGCATCACATAACAAAGGTGGATTCAATGAATATTTGAATAAAATTCGTATTGAAGAAGCATCAAAGCTTTTAATGAATAGTTCTATTCGTATATCTGAAATATGCGAGATGGTAGGTTATTCTGATCATAGTTACTTTTGCAAGGTCTTTAAAAAGTTAAAAGGATTATCTCCTAGCCAATATAAAAGAAAACAAAAACTGAAATAAGCGGTGTGATTATAGAATGAATAGTTTTCAAAATCATTTTAAGCATAATGGTTTGTTCGCGATTATGTTTCTTATAAGTGTGATAAGTATTATTACTGTTTCAATCATTATTACATGGACAACATTTCGTATGTCTGAGAATTTTTTTATTGATAAGTTCAGCATTACAAATGCTAAAGTCATGAATCAAATTAAAGATAGTTTTGAATCATATAATTACTCTATTATTCTCGCATCCAACAACATGTTACAAAGTGGAACGATTAAGAGAATCATGACTGAGGAACAAACAAATGCGCAAAAAATGCGATCCTATTATCAATTGAGTGAGCAAATGAAACGAACAAAATCAAATGTGAATGCATATGAGACGGAAATAATTGTTACCGGTTTTAATGGAATGAGCTATGCTTCAAATCGTACATACTGGCCTATTTCTGATGAAGAGTTAAAGGTACATGTCATTACTGGAAATTCATTAACAGAGCCTAAACGGTTGATTTATCAATACGACCATCGGAATCAATTAACAGAAACGGCTGGAGATGCCGGGTTTATTGTAGCTTCCAAAGCATTAATGGAAAGGATTTCAGGGAGTATTTACGGAATGATGTATTTTGCTATTCAAGAGAGTGAGTTCAGAAAGTTTTATAGCAGTTATACGAGTGTGGGTAACAATGTCTTCATCCTCAACCAAAAAGGCACCATTGTTTCAAGTAATCAAGTGGAATTAATTGGGGAAGACGCTGAGGATCTTTTGCGCTATGCAAAAGAAAATGAGAAAACGGATGATAACTATATTATTGAAAACTTCATGGGTACAGAGCAAATCATTTTTATGGAATATATTCCTTCCCTTGATATCTATCTCTTCAATCTAATAGATAAAAAATCGGCAATTGGTGATTTAATTAATAAAAAGCAAATTGTCTTGATTTGTATATGCATAGTCGTTGTGGCACTTATTATTGTGTTTCTGATTTCTAGACGAATGACAAATTCATTATCTACGTTAGTGAAGCAAATTTCGGATGCCTCAAAATATAATTTCGATCAATATGTCTTGGTAACTGGCACTTATGAGACTAGGCAAATCAGTAAAGCGTTTAATTCGATGCTTGACGAGCTACATGATTATTTAGAGAAACTTGTTCTTTCTCATAAACAAAAACGAAATGCAGAACTTGCAGCGCTGCAACAGCAAATCAATCCACATTTTCTATACAATACACTTACTTCTATTAAGTTTATGGTTCAACAAGGTGGGAAGGGAGAGGCAGAAGAAACAATCAATTCCTTGATCTCTTTGTTACAGAATACAATTGGAAATGTTAGTGAAACCATTTCCGTTGAACAAGAAATAAACAACTTGAAAGACTACGTTTTAATTAACCAAAAAAGGTACGGTGACAGAATCAAGGTAAATTATTTACTTGCCCCGGATTGCTTACAGGAGCAAATTCCTAAACTTATCTTACAACCCTTTATTGAAAATTCTTTTTTCCATGGATTTAATCATAAAACGTCTGGGTTTATCAATGTCATGGTTTGGAAGGAAAAAGGAACATTGATATGTGAAGTAATGGATAATGGCGATGGAATGGAGATAACATCTAGTAAACTTCCAAAAACAAAACGTAAGCACCAGCATTTTACCGGAATTGGTGTTAGAAATGTGAATGAAAGAATTCAAATTTTGTACGGGAACCAATACAGTGTAACCATTCATAGTGAATTAGGTAAAGGAACTAAGGTGAAAATTATTATCCCGATCAGTGAATGATAAAGAAATTACAAGTATCTAAAGAAATTACAACCCATGTTTTTTGTAAGCGGATACATTTTACAAAGAAATCACAATTTTATAAAAATATCGTCCTAAAGAAATGCTGAATATAGATGCTAACATAGTAGATGTAGGGAGATAGTGCTTACAAAACACAATATATGGGGGTATTTTATGAAAAAGCTACTCGTACTAATGATGGCTTGCATGCTAATTTTGGCTGCATGTTCTTCTGGATCTAAAGAGACAGTAGGATCAGATTCAAATGGATCATCAGGGTCAAAAGAAATTACAATATGGGCATGGGACCCTAACTTTAATATTAAAGCCATGAATCTAGCAAAAGAAGCTTATCAAGCTGAAAATCCAGATTTAGAAATTAAGATTATAGAAAATGCTCAAGCAGATATTATCCAAAAATTAAATACAAGTTTAAGCTCTGGGACTACAAAGGGATTACCAAATATTGTGTTAATTGAAGACTACAGAGCACAAAGTTTCCTTCAAGCTTATCCGGATTCTTTCCATGAAATTACAGGATCTTTTAACCCTGAAGACTTTGCTTCATATAAAATTGCACCAACCAGCTTAGATGGTAAAAACTATGGTTTACCATTCGATACAGGCGTAACAGGTTTATATGTGAGAACGGATTATTTAAAAGAAGCAGGATTCACACTTGCTGACTTAGAAGGTATTGACTGGAATGAATATATTGAAATTGGAAAGAAAGTAAAAGAAGTAACTGGAAAGCAAATGTTGTCACTTGATCCAAATGATCAAGGTCTAATTCGTGTGATGATCCAATCTAGTGGTTCTTGGTACTTGAAAGAAGATGGAGTCACACCATTTATTGCTGGTAATGAAGCGCTTAAGAAGTCTTTTGAAATGTATAAAGCATTGTTAGACTCTGATATTGTGAAGCCAATCTCTGATTGGAGTCAATTTTTAGCAGGATTTAATAGCGGAGAAGTAGCATCTGTTCCAACTGGAAACTGGATTACTCCTTCAATTAAGGCAGAAGCATCACAATCAGGTAAATGGGCGGTTGTACCACACCCTAAACTTCCAGGTGTGGATAATTCAGTCAATTACTCTAACTTAGGTGGAAGCTCGTGGTATGTCCTTGATGTTGATGGAAAAGAGGAAGCAACAGATTTCTTAGCCAAAACATACGGTTCAAACGTTGATTTCTATCAAGATTTAGTAACAGAGATTGGAGCAATTGGAACGTACATTCCTGCAGCAGATGGAGAAGCATACAAAGCAGCTGATGAGTTCTTTGCAGGTCAAAAAATTATCTTTGATTTCTCAGAATGGGTAAAGGAAATTCCACAAGTCAATTATGGTCTGCATACGTATGCGATTGACGATATTTTGATTGTTGAGATGCAAAACTACCTTAACGGTAAGGATCTAGATAAAGTATTAGAAGATGCTCAACAACAAGCGGAAGCACAACTTCAATAATGGACTTTCCTACCAATCTTCGCATCTATTTTGCATTTTTCATAAACTTTGTTGCTATTTACAAAAGAGTAGAGTGGTTGATTGCAGCTCCAGGATGCACCATTCCCCGGGGCGGGCTTTGAGCCTCCTCAGCGCAAGGAACGGAAGGCTATTTTCACTATCGTGAAAAAGCCTAGGTCTCACCTGTCCCGCTGCTCTTAGCAAGGAGTCTCGCACCTTCCGCTTCAATCAACTCATAAGGTTTGCTTTCACAAAACCTTGTGAATACAACAATCTTTTAGAAATCTGCCATTTAATTTGAGAAGCCAAGCCTTGAAACCTCATCTTCTTCTGTATATAAGGATAACTTATTAGGAGCAGAAGTGAGATTTCAGGGCTCTTATCTTATTTCGACAAGTTAAGGAGTTGACTTGATATGATACCAGCAAAAACGAATCAAAGTCCACCTGTCTTTTATACGAAGAAGAAGAAGACTTTTAATAAAACGACGTTAATCGGTTGGTCGTTTATAACAGTACCATCGTTATTAATCTGCTTGTTTTACTTTTATCCAATGGTCCAAGCCCTGATCATGTCTTTCCAATCCGGTACAGGTACTAATTTGACGTTTACTGGATTAGATAATTACGCACGATTGTTCAAGGACCCTGCTTTTATTACAGCCGTTAAGAATACAGTTATTTATTTAATCATCCAAGTACCAGTGATGATTCTCTTAGCTTTATTTTTATCTGTATTATTAAATAACAAACGATTAAAGTTTAAAGGATTTTTCCGTACGGCCATCTTCTTACCGTGTGTGACATCTCTTGTTGCCTATTCCGTTGTATTTAAGTATTTATTTGGTATAGACGGGATTATTAATATGATGTTACTCAAATTTTCTTTTATTGCTGAACCGATTCAATGGCTGACAGATCCGTTTTGGGCAAAGTTGGCGATCGTTCTAGCGATTACATGGCGGTGGACTGGATATAATATGATCTTCTATCTTGCTTCACTTCAAAATATTGATCATTCGATTTATGAAGCGGCGAAAATGGATGGAGCGTCATCGGTTCAACAATTTTTTATGATTACGATTCCCATGTTAAAGCCGATTATTCTTTTTACGTCCATTACATCTACAATAGGCACGCTACAGTTGTTTGATGAAGTGATGAATATTACTAGGGGTGGTCCTGGTAATGCAACGATGACCATTTCGCAATATATTTATAACCTTTCATTTAAATACACACCAGACTTTGGGTATGCGGCAACCGTGTCATATGCAATTGTCATTATGATTGTCATATTCTCTATTATTCAGTTCAAAGTGGCAGGTGATCGAAATGCTTAATATTAAAGGATTGTTCAGTTATGGTGTATTAATTATCGCTAGCATTATTTCTGTCTTCCCGTTTTTGTGGATGATTGTTTCTTCAACAAATAAGTCGGTTGATGTGACAAAGGGAAGACTATTACCAGGAAGTCATTTTGTAGAGAATTTTGAAAATCTAATAAACACAGTAGACATTGTCCCGGCATTAATGAATTCAGCAAAGATTTCACTCTCAACCACTGTTTTATCGTTGTCAATTGCTTCGTTAGCAGGCTATGGTTTTGAGATTTTTAAAAGTAAAACAAAAGATGTTGTATTTAATATTCTACTTCTTTCCATGATGGTTCCATTTGCAGCGTTAATGGTTCCTTTATTCCGTATGTTTGGAACGATTTCACAAAAGGCTCCGCTTTTAGGAATTGATACGCTAACAGCAGCTGTTCTACCAACTCTAACAACCGCTTTTCTTATCTTTTTCTTCCGTCAAAGTACGAAGATGTTTCCAAAGGATATTCTAGAAGCTGGTCGAATTGATGGATTAAGTGAAATAGGTATATTCTTTAAAATTTATGTACCTACAATGAAAACAACATATGCAGCAGCAGCGATTATTACATTTATGGCTAGTTGGAACAGTTATTTATGGCCTCTAGTTGTCTTACAATCTCCAGAAAATCAGACGATTCCATTGCTTATTTCAAACCTAGGCTCAAGCTATGCACCAGACTTTGGAGTTATTATGACTGCAATCGTAATTGCTACTTTACCTGCTGCACTTATATTTTTCATTATGCAGAAGCATTTCGTTGAAGGTATGATGGGCTCTGTGAAGTAATGAATTTAGCCTGTTTTCGTAAACATAGTTACGATCAGAGAGTAGCGGGTTGAAATCCTCTCCAGGATGCACCATTCCCCGCGGAAAGCAAGTGTCTGAAGCACAATGGAACAAATAACTTCTTAAGGTTAACTTCATTAAAAAACAACAATTAGTAGAATAGAGTCTAAATTAATAGAGAGGAAGGGTGATAATGATGACACCGAATCCTAGTATAAATTGGCTGGCAGATGTGAACGTATTTGCGGTGAATCGACTGCCTGCACATTCTAGTCATGTATACTATGAAACAATGGAAGAGGCAAAAAAAGCCGATCGTATGAAAATGAGACATGATTTGAACGGGAATTGGAAGTTTCATTATGCGATTAATCCTTCTAATCGACCGGAACTTTTTTATCAGCTAGATTATGAATGTACGAGTTGGGATGATATTATGGTTCCTGGTCATATTCAATTGCAAGGATATGGAAAACCTCAGTATGTGAACACAATGTATCCTTGGGATGGTCATCACGACATTCGTCCTCCAGAAATTCCGACAGATCATAACCCAGTGGGAAGCTATGTGTTGTTCTTTTATGTTCCTGACGAAATGAAAGAAAACCCTGTGTATCTTTCTTTTCAAGGTGTTGAATCCGCTTTTTACGTGTGGCTAAATGGGAAGTTCGTAGGATATAGCGAAGACAGTTTTACACCGGCAGAATTTGAGCTTACTCCGCTTTTACAAGAAGGAGAAAATAAGTTAGCGGTTGAGGTGTATCAAAGAAGTACGGGGAGCTGGTTGGAAGATCAGGATTTCTGGCGTTTCTCTGGCATCTTCAGGGATGTATATCTTTATACGGTTCCAAAGATGCATGTGTACGATACATATGTTCATGCGGAACTGGATGAAACTTACACGGAGGGAACACTTAAAGTGGATCTTAAACTCCTATCTCCTGTTGGGAGCGGATCAAAGGTTATAGCAGAATTGGTGGATGCTGCTCAACAAGTTGTAGGAACAACAAGTGTTGTAATGAATGATAACAAGCCAACTTTTACGATGAAAGTGGAAACCCCTGAGTTATGGAGTGCGGAAAACCCTTATTTATACAAACTATATATTCAGCTTATTAATGAGCACGGGGATATCGTGGAGGTTGTTCCACAGAAGGTTGGATTTAGACGATTTGAGCTAGTGGATAAAGTGATGAAATTAAATGGTGAACGTATTATTTTCAAAGGTGTAAATCGTCATGAATTTAACTGTAGAACAGGTCGTGCCATTTCGAAGGAAGATATGCTTTGGGATATCAAAACATTAAAGCAAAATAATATGAATGCCGTTCGTACATCCCATTATCCTAACCAAAGCTATTGGTATGAATTATGTGATGAGTATGGTTTATATGTAATAGATGAAATGAATTTAGAAACACATGGATCTTGGCAGAAGATGGGTGTTGTGGATCCATCTTGGAATATACCAGGTAATAAACCCGAATGGCAAGAAATTGTTTTAGACCGTGCGAAGTCAATGTTTGAAAGGGATAAAAATCATCCCTCTATCTTGATTTGGTCATGCGGAAATGAATCCTATGCAGGTGAAGTCATTTTAAATGTCACGAAATACTTCAAATCTGTTGATACGAGTAGACTGGTTCATTATGAAGGAGTTTTCTATGACCGTCATTATAATGACACGAGTGATATGGAAAGTAGAATGTATGCAAAACCGGCAGATATAGAGGACTATTTAACGAATCATCCTGAAAAACCGTATATTAGCTGTGAATACATGCATGCAATGGGGAATTCTTTAGGTGGAATGAATTATTATACAGAGCTAGAAGACAAATACCCGATGTATCAAGGAGGATTTATTTGGGACTATATGGATCAGTCTCTTGTAAAAGAGGACCGCTTTGGAAATGAGTTTTTAGCGTATGGTGGAGATTTCGGGGATCGGCCAACAGATTATGGCTTTTGTACGAATGGAATTGTCTTCGCTGATCGCAAGCTTTCACCCAAAATGCAGGAAGTGAAATACTTATATCAAAATATTAAGCTGGAAGCGGATGAAGCGGGAGTAACCATAAAAAACAATCACCTGTTTAAAGATACTTCTGAGTATGAGTTAAGATACACTCTTTTCCTAGAAGGTGAAGAGTGTACCCAAAAAACATTACAAGTAGATGTTTCACCTCAAGGTGAACAACGAATTGAATTTGAATGGTCGCCTCATGATATGAATAAATCAGGAGAGTATTATGTGCATGTTGCTTTTCTTTTAAAAGAAAAGACATTGTGGGCAGAGGCTGGACATGAGGTTGCTTTTGGACAATATGTTTATGAAAAAAAGTCAGGAGAAGTAACACCTGTTACTGCTACTAGCGAGTTCAGGGTAGTAAAAGGTGATGTGAATATTGGTGTACATGGTAGAGGCTTTAGCATCATGTTCTCAAAGCAAGTAGGAAGTTTAGTTTCTGTAAACTATTCTGGGAAAGAAATGATCGCTTTTCCGCCTGCTCCGTTATTTTGGAGAGCGACAACAGATAATGATCGAGGATATGCACAAGCCCTTCATTCAGGTTGTTGGTATGCAGCGAGTTTAGCCCGTAAGTGTAAGGCTATTGAAATAACAGAAGGCACTGATTCTGTAGAAGTAGCCTTCACCTACAAGTTTTCAGTGAATGAAAAGATTGAGGTGAAAACAAGCTATACTGTTTATTCTAATGGAAGTATCTATGTTAAATCGTCCTATCATGGAGCAGAAGGATTACCACAAATGCCTATATTTTCTGTATCTTTCAAGGTTCCAGCAACATATGATCAACTGAAATGGTATGCGATGGGACCAGAAGAAAACTATTCTGATCGAAACATGGGAGCAAGGCTTGGTATTTTTACGAACACGGTAAAAGAAAATGTATCAGGCTATTTGAAACCTCAAGAATCTGGTAATCGTACAGGTGTTCGTTGTGTGTCGATAACAAGCACAAAGGGTCAAGGATTAACTATTTCTTCTAAAGATAAACCGATTGAGTGTAATGTATCTCCATACACGGCTTTTGAACTCGAAAATGCTTATCATCATTATGAGCTACCAAATGTTCATTATTCAGTTATAACTGTTGCTGGAAAGCAAATGGGTGTTGGCGGAGATGACAGTTGGGGTGCACCTGTTCATGATGAACATGTAATAAAAGCTAATACAGATATGGAATTTGAGTTTATTATTCATCGAGAAGGCTGTTAATTGAAAGGGCTGCATTCGTAAACGTTGTTCCTATATAATTAGTGGTTCATTTCCGATCCAATCAACTTGTTTATCGAGGCTTTGCTTTCACAAAACTTATTTAAAAAACAACATTCTTTTGGAAAAGAGGCATTGATAAAAAGAAGAGAGCTTGGAATATATTCAAGCTCTTTGTCTTATTAAAATACTTACTACATAATCAAGGAGTTGGACACATTGTATATTCATATAAATGATCAAAATAAACAATTTCACTTAACAAATGGCAAGATTAGTTATCTTTTTCAAGTTTTAAAAAATGGCAGTCTTGGTCAACTTTATTTTGGTAAGGCCATTCGTCACAAGGATGACTTTTCGCATTTTCAAGTAAATACCATTCCTACAGCTGCAAGCTGTCACTTCTATCAAGATGATCCGGCCTTCTCATTAGAAACAACACGACAAGAGTTTCCAATAGCGGGGAAAGGGGATTTTCGTGAAGCGGCGATTGAGCTTGAAACAAGTGATGGAAGGATAGGAAATGAGTTTACCTATCAAGAATATGAAGTGATAAAAGGTAAGCCAGATTTGAAGGGACTTCCAGCGACATATGCAAATGAGCAAGAAGCAACTACCCTTTGCATTACTTTAGAAGATAGCAAGATTGGTGCAAGCGTCTTGTTATCATATACAATTTTTCATCATTATCCAGTTATTTCCCGTCATGTAGCTATAAAAAATCTTAATGACAACACACTTTTTATTAAAAAAATAATGAGTGCGTCTATCGATCTTCCTGATGCGGACTTTAAAATGGTTCATTTATCTGGAACCTGGTCGAGGGAAAGGCATATAAAAGAGCGACAGCTTGTTCAAGGTATCTCTTCTATTTCTAGCATAAGAGGAGCAAGTTCACATCATGATAATCCTTTTATCGCTTTAAAAAGACAAGCTACAACAGAGCACGAAAACGAAGTATACGGATTTAACTTTGTTTATAGTAGCAATTTTCTAGCACAAGTCCAAGTGGATCACTACGAGACCACTAGAGTGATGATGGGAATTCACCCACATCAATTTCGTTGGAAACTATCAAATTTAGAAAGCTTTCAAACGCCAGAGGTTGTAATGGTATATTCAAATGAGGGATTAAATGGAATGAGTCAAGCCTATCATGAGTTATACCGTCACCATTTAATTCGTGATCCTTGGAAAAAAGAAGATCGTCCAATATTACTGAACAACTGGGAAGCCACGTATTTTAATTTTACTGAAGAAAAGCTAGTAAACATCGCGAAAAGTGCGAAGGAGCTTGGTGTTGAGTTATTCGTGTTAGACGATGGATGGTTTGGAAAAAGAAATGATGATACAACTTCATTAGGAGATTGGTTTGAAAATGAAGCAAAGCTTCCAAATGGTTTAGAATCATTAGCAGAAAAATTAAAGCAGCTAGACATGAAATTTGGTTTATGGTTTGAACCAGAAATGATTAATCCTGTGAGTGAACTATATACTAAACATCCAAACTGGGCTGTTGGGAGACAAGGAGAACACATAGTATATGGTCGAAATCAATTAGTACTTGATTTCTCAAGACGAGAAGTTGTGGATTATATGTATGATAAAATGGCTGGGATTATCCGAAAGACCAACCTTTCTTATATTAAGTGGGATATGAATCGGAATATAACTGATGCTTATTCCGCAGCACTTCCTATGGATCAGCAAGGTGAATTTTCCCATCGCTACATTTTAGGTGTTTATGATCTATATGAAAGACTCACACATGAATTTCCCAATGTATTAGTTGAATCTTGTGCAGGTGGAGGTGGTAGATTCGACTCAGGCTTGCTTTATTATGCAGCACAAGCATGGACAAGTGATGACACAGATGCGGTTGAGCGGTTGAAAATTCAGTATGGCACTTCATTAGTGTATCCGATTTATAGTATGGGATCACACGTATCAGCTGTTCCAAATCATCAAACACTAAGAAAAACACCAATAGAAACAAGAGCGAATACCGCCTATTTCGGAACATTTGGATACGAACTTAACCCACTAGAATTAAGTGAAGATGAGCGAGAGGTAATAAAATTACAAATCCAGTTTTATAAAAATATACGTCATTTAGTTCGAGACGGAGAGTTTTATCGACTTCAGAGTCCTTTCGAAAGCAATGAAACGGCATGGATGATTGTGTCAAAGGACAAAAAAGAAGCACTAGTAGGCTGGTATAAAGTGCTAGCGACAGCTAATCCAAAGAAACAACAAGTTCTTCTATTAAAAGGGCTAAATGAAGACCAACTTTATGAAGTGAATGGTGAAGGATGCTACTACGGTGATGAGTTAGTATACCGTGGATTACCATTGCCAACTGAGTTTAACGGAGTGAACGCCTCACTGGCAAAACGCGCGGGAGACTATCAATCTGCTGTCTTTCATATAATAGGAAAAGAGTAGTGAATCTCGCTCCATTCAGGGTATAAAGAAGAATAGGTAAATGTTTCAGACTATACAAAAGGAGTTCAATGATGGATTCCTTTTGTATAAAGGAAGTGGGGATTAGTATGACCACGTATATGGCACTATTAAGAGGAATAAACGTAGGCGGTAAAAACATAATTAAGATGGCAGAGTTGAGGAGTTCGTTTGAATCGCTAGGTTTAAATAGAGTGCAAACTTATATTCAGAGCGGCAATGTATTGTTCGAGTCGAATGAATTGGAGCAAGCATTGCGGAAGCTGATTGAGCATAAGATTGAAGAGAATTTCGGTTTTCCTGTCACCGTTGTATTGAGAACGGCCTCGGAGTTAGAATGGATCGCTGAAAATTGCCCTTTCTCGGAGGAGGCGATTACAAAAGCAGAAGGGACGTCAGAGGGAGAGAGCCTCTATGTTGCACTGTTGCTTGAAGTACCTACCGAAGAAGGGATCGAGAGGCTTGGGGCTTATAAAACAGAAAATGAAGAATTTCATATCGAAGACAGAGAGATCTATCTCTTATTCCGTAAGAGCATTCGGAAATCCAAGTTGGCAAATCAGCTTCAAAAGCTAGGTGTTCCAGTGACTATTCGTAATTGGAAAACGATTAATAAACTCATTACAATGGTGAAAGCAACGGAAGAGTAAGCTTATACTTTTGTAAGTGAAAAATAACAATAGAGGAGATTAATCATGACAGCAGAAGTAGATATAGAACACTTCGGGTTAATGCCTGCACTTAATTCCCATTTTTAGCCAAAAAAGAGATTCATAATATGGGGGCTAGTAACAATGTTCATAGTAGCTCCTTTTCTCTCGTGGGTTGTTTCGATTATTTACGCAACTAACTATTGAAGGAGACGGATTTGCTGCGGTTGCATTAATGACAGTAATGGTGCCTACCTTATTTTTTGTTGGTCTTGTACTCCTTCTTATAGAGGATGTTCAAAAAGTCCGGCAAAAATAGCTTCGAATTTCTTCGTCAGCTCGTCTTTTCCGCTCCTCACGTATACAAAACATACGCGCAGGAAGCTCAAGACTTCGCTTCCTTGAACTTCTTTGCTCTTTTTGTCCTCCTTTTTGAACAGGCTCTTATAGGCTTTTTTAAGAAAGAGCAAAGATCAGAGAATAACAATGTGTAACTTATAATTCCGAGTATTTGGAGTTTTAACAGACATTGGAACAGAAGAGTTTGCTCATCTTGAAATGATCGCAACGATGATTTATAAATTAACGAAGGATGCCACACCACAAGGTCTAAAGGAAGCTGGGATTGCTGAACATTATGTCAATCATGATAGTGCTCTATTTTACCATAATGCAGCTGGAGCTCCATTTACAGCTACATATATACAAGCAAAGGGAGATCCAATTGCAGATTTATACGAGGAAATTGCGGCGGAGGAGAAGGCAAGGGCTACTTATCAATGGATCTTCAATATGTCTGATGACACAGATTTAAATGATTCTCTTCGCTTCTTAAGAGAAAGAATTATCCATTCACAACGTTTTAGAGAGGCTGTTGAACTTCTTAAAGATGAACGCGATCGAAAAAAAGTTTATTAATTTACTCTATGGCTGTATTCGTAAATATTGTTGCTATTTAACCAAAAGAGGAGTGGTTGATTTCCCCTCCAATCAACCTTGTTTATCAACGGGAAGATTTCACAAAACACCTATTTTAAAAAACAAAAATCTTTTAGAAAAAAGCAATATGTTTAGACAATAGGAGAATCCTTCACTTGAAGGGTTCTTCTATTTTTTTATGGAACAAAATACTACGAACAAGGTGCATTTTATATACACAGAGCAGACACGAGTAAAAGTTGTTATAATAGGAAGATTACAATACATATTGTATCAAGATGTTTTTTTTAGAAAACGATCAGTGCAATAATAAGGAGAATAAAATGAACAATTACAAACTAACAATCCAATATGACGGTGGACGCTATAAGGGCTGGCAGCGGCTCGGCAATGGTGAAGATACCATTCAAGCAAAAATAGAGAATGTATTATCAGAGATGGTGGGAAGAAAGATCGAAATCATTGGATGCAGTCGAACAGATGCGGGGGTACATGCTCTTGCTCAAATTGCCAATTTTAAAATTAGTGAGAACCTGACTGAATCTGAAATCAAAACTTATTTGAATAAATACTTACCCCAAGATATCAGCGTTATCGACGTTTCAATTGTTCCAGACCGTTTTCATGCCCGATATAATGCCAAGGATAAAACCTATATTTATAAGATATGGAACGAGGAATACACCAATCCTTTCATGCGAAAATACAGTATGCATGTTGATGGAAAGCTAGATTTGGCAAAAATGAAAACGGCCTGTCAGTATTTCGTTGGTGAACATGATTTCACTACATACTCAAATGCCAAGTCAAAGAAGAAATCCATGGTGCGTGAGATCTATGCTCTTGATATCGAAGAAAACGCCGGCTTCATCCATGTTAAAGTGCGTGGTGATGGATTTCTATATAATATGGTCAGAAAAATTGTCGGAACATTGATTGAAGTTGGATTAGGGGAAATCGAGGCTGATCGTATACCAGCCATCATAAATTCAAAGGAACGAGTCCTTACAGGTGGAATGGCGGATCCTGGTGGATTGTATTTGGAAAAGATTGATTTTTAATCAAGGAAAGGCAGGAGATCAATTACCTAATGAAATACTTAAATACACAGATGAATCAGCTAGTTAAAGACAATCAAGAATTGCAGCGACGATTAAAAGAGTTAATGAAGGAACACGAGCTTGAGAGAAGCTTTGCACTTAAAGCTTTGTATCATTCAGAGGTTGCGGATGGTGGAAAGTACCAGACAGCATACCAAGCACTAGACTTGCCTAAAAGGTAGGTCTTTTTTTTATAAAAAAATTCAAATTGATTCTCTTTTTTAAAATCTGGAACCAGCACCCAAATCAGTAGGAGTTCAAGTCTAACTGCTTCCATTGAGGTGTTTTCGGGTTGAGGGACCATCTGTATGTGTCGGATTTTGCTGAAAAATATCGGTACGTCGATATAATGAAATAATCGCTGATATAATCCATGAATCGCTGATATATATTGAAAATCGCTGATAAAATCAAATAATCGCTGATATATATTGAAAATCGCTGATATAGTAAACATGTGCTGATACCAGCAATCGATTCTCTATCATTTTGGTCGCATATTGGGAAAAAAGAGATCCACTTTACTTAGTAGTAGATGATTTAGCAAAAAAAGTAGCAAATATGCATTGATTTTTACATAAAATTGTCGATTGACTACACTACTCCACCCTCTTGCAAGTGTATTTACGTAAGTGTTGTACTTTCTATTACGTATCATTATTTTTTCCTAATGGTACTGGTGTTGAATCAGATCTAGCTCTTGTAGCTTGCCATATTTGAAGACTATTCGGAGCTAAAGATGTCTCCAGTCCTTTTGTTAGTGTAGCCATGTCACGATCGAAGATAGGAATTAGATTAATAAAATGTATTCGTCAATTGATTAGCACCGGAAAAATAGGGCAGTAAGGTAATTGACACCTTGTTATATCTGTTATAATATAAATATAACAGATATAACATTACTCGAGTAAAAGGAGTGATCCATTGTATATAAACCTTGATTTGGAATCAAATGTTCCGATTTACACTCAATTGAAGAATCAAATCATTGCAGGAATTGCAAAGAAGGAAATAAGTCCAGGTGAAGGTTTGCCCTCTGTTAGGTCGTTGGCAGCAGATATTGGGATTAATCTTCATACCGTTAACAAAGCGTATCAACAACTGAATCAAGAAGGATTTATCTTAATTCATCGGCAAAAGGGTGTAGTTGTGAATCCAGATCGGGTTCCACAAGCAGACGATGCTTATAGAGAACAGTTGAAAAATCATATGCATCCTTTAATCGCAGAATCTGTGTGTCGAGGGATTAGCGAAGAGGAGTTTTTACAGATTTGTAGTCAACTATTCACAGAATTTGAGAAGGGGAAGGGTGATGAGTAAATGAATTCAATCTTGGTTGTCCTAATGCTTGTAATTATGATTCCAGTTTTTATTACTCTAATGTTTATGCCTTATCTAACAAGATTAACTGAAAGCTTTGGGGTAACCATTCCAGAAGATATTTACCACAGTGCCAGACTGAAGTTGATGCGGAAGCAGTACGCCTTAATCACAGGAATTCTTAGTGCTTCTGTGTTAGTGATATTTATGCTTTTCAGCTCATCATTTGGAGACAATGAAGCTACCATTAGTCTGATTTTTGGTAGTGCACTCGTAACCTTTATGGCTAGTAGCTTTCTAGTCTATTTATTTTTCCATCGCAAAATGGAATCGCTAAAAATAAAGGAAGGATGGGCTGGAAAAAAACCACAAACAGTTGTGATTGATACTCGTTTTCGTGAGCAAAAGCTTACACATTCCAATCTCTGGTTCATCCTCTCCTTTGTCGTTGTAATCGCTACAATTATTCTAACTTTTCTTCAATACAATCAAATTCCTGATCGAATCCCGACGCGATATAACTTTGAAGGCGATATTACGAATTGGGCAGATAAGTCCTATCGCACAGTACTTTTGATTCCGATTATGCAAGTGTATTTAACCTTGCTGTTTCTTTTTATAAATACAATGATTACGAAAGCTAAACAGCAGGTAAGCGTAGAAAGACCAGAGGATTCAATAAGACAAAATGTGATATTTCGGAGGGCATGGTCCTTGTTTATTATCATCACAGGTACAGCATTAACCCTACTGTTTTCGTTCATTCAACTTTCCTTTATTTATCCAATCAATCAGCAGGCATTGGTCATTGTTCCACTGGTTTTTAGTTTCGGTGTGACCATCTATTCAATCGTGCTTTCCTTCACAACAGGTCAAGGCGGAAGCCGACTGAAGACCCAAGCAGGGAAGAATGGAAATGTCATTGACCGTGATGATGATAAGTATTGGAAGTTTGGCCAAGTTTATTTCAATAAAAATGACCCTTCGTTATTTTTAGAAAAGCGGTTTGGAATAGGGTGGACCATTAACTATGCTCGCCCGGTAGCTTTGCTGATATTGCTTGGAATTGTATTGTTAGCTATAAGTTTACCAATGTTACTTGGGGCATGATAGTAAAGACTTAATATGCACACAAATAGACGAGAGATTTGATCTGTCATCTATTTCAGTTTATGAAATCTCGATACAATTAATTAAAGACAATCAAGAATTGCAAATGCGTTTGAAAGAGGTAGACCATTACTATTTAATGGTCTTTTTATAAATGAGAGTAATCCTTTTTAATTATGTCAGTTAAAGATTTCATCATTTTAGCCTTAAAATCATCGGATACTGATTCACCTGTAGGATAAGTCGTTCTTTATATTGAGGTTCATTCCACGCTTCCCACTTGCCGTTTTGAATAGTCGAAAAGATTACCGTCTGAAGAGGCTGGCAAGGTTTCTAACTTGCCGTTCTCAATTTCGCTGTTTTAATTTGCAGATTAAACTATCTTTCATTGAATTAGTGTTTTGCGATTGGAATGAAACCTGTTAGTTAAATCGTCTCTTATTTCAACTATAGTGATAAGCAAAATTGGTTGTGACATGACCGGATTGTTTTAACAAAAAAACAGTGCTCGTATGACCCGTTTAAAGACTTGTTCTTCTTATTCTTGCGTATAACTGCAAGGATAAGGAGTGTTTTTATTGTCTAGCTATGGTGAAATTATTCGTTTAGAGACTGTAGATAATAGAGTTCGGCATACGAAAAGGAAAGTACATATGGAACAAAAGAACAATGAAATCTCTAATCCAGGTCGTTGTTTTTTTGATCCACTCATTTTATCGTGAAAAATCTTTGTACATCCATATTGAGTAAGTGCATCTATCTGTAAATCCAAGTTTTGTAAACCTGTTGATACACGAGCTTATTCAATTAACACAATCATTCCACGATTCCATAATAATCCATTATCCGTTGTAACATAAGACTAGTGGGTTGTGGTTATTGAACATAGAATAATGGTCAAAGTTTTGTTGCATATAATAGAATCAAAATGATATCTTTTATAACCAGTAGTGCCGTGTTCAGAAAAGGACGAGTTTTGGAACACATAAAGTAGAATAAGAGAATTCTTCTATTTTTGTCCATTACTCATGTAGGAGACGAATAGATAAAGTTCACCAAAATATTCTGAGTTTTATTCTCTTTAGTTTAACAATGTAAATATACCCTTTTTTAATGACGGGCTGTAATATCAAGTGCAACACCAATTAAAAAGACTCATGACAGATTCGTGTAAGATGTAAGTTACCACACCAACACCACACGGAGGTTCTGTCATGAGCGACTCACACCTTACTGTAAATCCGGTATCAAATTCTTTCTTCTTAATCTTCGTGGATTTTTACGTTTATCTAAAGATTAATGAGTTTGTTAACGGGAATACTTACATTATTGGGGGGGTATCGTGAAAAATAATGATGTAACCATACCAAATGGAGAAAACACAAAAGATAAGATAAAGCTTATTTTGGTTCTGGCAATGCCAGCTGTGATAGAAAATTTTTTTCAGACGATGCTTGGCTTTGTTGATACTTACTTTGTGTCTAAAATTGGTCTTGCGGAAGTTTCAGCAGTTGGTGTAACAAATGCTTTGCTCGCCATTTATTTTGCTTTGTTTATGGCAATTGGCGTTGCAGCTAATGTACGGATTGCAAATTTTATTGGAGCGAAGCAGCCAGAAAAAGCTCGCCATATTGCCCAACAATCGGTTATATTGGCTATTTTATTTGGCATTTTGACGGGAATTCTAACTTTCTTCTTTGCAGAACCATTATTAAAGTTGATGGGAATAGAAGATAATGTTCTAGAGTCAGGAATTATTTACTTTAAAATTGTAGCAATTCCCTCTGTATTTATGTCTCTAATGTTTGTACTAAGTGCGGTCTTAAGAGGGGCTGGTGATACACGTGCTCCAATGAAAGTCAGTATTTTAATTAACATAGTAAACGGTATGTTAGACTATATTTTAATTTTCGGTTTCTGGCTAGTTCCCGAAATGGGGATTACGGGAGCTGCAATAGCTACTGTTGTCTCAAGGATCATTGGAAGCATAGCTCTACTATATTATATAAAGCGCTCTACAGTTCTTTCATTTAGGAAAGATTATTGGAAACCAGATAGACCCCACATACGAGAATTAGTAACTCTCGGAGGTCCTGCTGCTGTTGAAAGGTTAGTCATGAGGCTGGGACAAATAGTTTACTTTGGATTCGTCGTCTCACTTGGAACTAACGTTTTTGCAGCTCATCAAGTCGCTGGCAATGTGGAGGTTTTCTCCTATATGATTGGCTACGGTTTTGCTACCGCGGCAACTATTCTTGTTGGACAGCAAATTGGTGCAGGAAACATAGCGGAGGCAAAGAAATATGCAATTCTCTGTACAGGGATTGGTATTGGTTTGATGACTATTATAGGCGCACTGCTTTTTACTTTAGGTGACTGGGCAGGTAGCATATTTACAAATGACGCTGAGGTAATTGGAAATATTGGAACCTCCTTAAAAGTATCGGGTGTTTTCCAACCATTCCTCGCCTTATTACTCATTCTTACCGGTGCATTTCAGGGAGCGAATAACACGAAGTTTCCCATGTACCTGACGGCCGTTGGTATGTGGGGAATTCGTACATTACTTGTGTATGTATTAGGAATTCAACTTGGATGGGGACTTCTCGGTGTATGGATTGCAATTGGGATAGATATTGCTTTTAGAGCCGTGGTCTTAACTATACAGTTCACACGAGGGAAATGGGTTTCTGTTCAAAAGGATGCAGAAGATGAATGTCATCCTCAGACGTCAAAAGAAACTATGTCCGGATGCGTTAATAACTATTAGTCACGGTATATCCGTATGTGATTAATGTAATATAACAGGAAAAGTCGAATTATAATTCATATTGGGGAGATATAGGGTTTTAAGAAGAAACTACGGCGGTCATAAAGTAAAAAGGAGCTAACCATTAGTTATGGTTAGCTCCTTTTTACTCTTACAACTATATTGGGGGATTATGTGTATTACGCCTGCTTTGAGATTTATTCACATATTCATTTTTTACAAACTCCCACACACGTCCGACAAGCTTCTGCACATATTTGATAATGTTCTTGAATACGAAATTGCATTTATCTCACCTCATAAAAGAGTAACTATACAGAGTAGAAATTCGCTTAGGTGGGCTTTTTTTTTAGTTGCATTTGAATTGAATATGACTTTTTCATGATTTTATTTTGAAATTGTCTTCAATTATGTAAAAATAGTAGAAACGCATATTTTCTAAAGTAAGGATGAGAAGATGACAGCAGAAGTAATGTTAAAGGTAAAGTCAAATTTTGTTAAAGAGTATAAGGAAGGTTATCCTCTTATTTCTAAGCAAGCGATCAGCAACATGCATGCCTTAAAAGAAGAGGGTGTGGTTGTTCAACTTGTTGATGAAGAGAATCGATTTATTGGAAAAGGGTATTACGGTGAGCAAAACAAGGGGAGTGGCTGGCTTCTCACGCAGGATGAGCATGAGAAAGTTGACTCTTTGTTTTTTGAGAAAAAGATTAAAGGGGCATTAGAAGCTAGAAAATCACTATTTAATGATCAAGAAACCAATGCTTTTCGGGTATTTAATGCGGAGGGTGATGGAATCGGTGGGTTAACCATTGATTGTTTTGATGGGTATTATTTAATCACTTGGTATAGTAAAGGGATATATAAATTTAACGATCTTGTGCTTTCAGCACTTAAGAAGCTAGTTGAATATAAAGCGATATATGAGAAAAAACGGTTTAATACCGATGGAAAAGCTGCTGGTGAAGATAACGGATTTGTTGTGGGTGTTAAAGGCCAGTTCCCGATTATTGTGAAGGAAAATGGAGTTAACTTTGCTATCTATATTAATGAAGAGGCCATGGTCGGTGTTTTTCTTGATCAGCGTGATGTAAGAAGAACGATTCGTGATAAGTATGCGAAAGGAAAGACTGTTTTGAACACCTTTTCGTATACAGGAGCCTTTTCAGTTTTTGCAGCAGTAGGTGGAGCCGAAAAAACAACGAGTGTTGACCTCGCGAATCGTAGTTTAGCCAAAACGATTGAGCAGTTCAGTGTAAATGAAATTGATTATGAAGCACATGACATTATTGTGGAAGATGTGTTTCACTACTTTAAATATGCAGTGAAGAAAAAGCTAACCTTTGATATGGTCATCTTGGATCCACCAAGCTTTGCTAGGTCAAAAAAGTTCACTTTTAGCGCAGCAAAAGACTATAAGAATCTCCTAAAAGAAGCGATTGCCATAACTGCGGACAATGGTTTGATTGTGGCATCGACAAACTGTGCTACGTTTGACATGAAGAAATTCAAAGGATTTATAGATTCAGCTTTTAAAGAATCAAACGAGAAATATAGCATAAAAGAGGAATTTTCACTACCCCAAGACTTTAAGACGATCAAGCCATTCAAGGAAGGTAACTATCTTAAAGTCGTGTTTATAAGGAAGGTTACTGGCTGAGAATGCTAATGCCTGTCACGGTTCAGCGAGGAGTGAGGAACACCTTCAAACTAAAGGTTTTCCCGCTTACTCGACTGGGAGCATCGGGACAGGACAGGTGAGACCTAGGCTTTTTCACGATCGTGAAAATAGCCTTCTAGTCCTTGCGCTGAAGGAGGTTCATCGCCCCGGGGATTGGTGCATCCTGCAGTGGAAATCAACAGGTAGATTTGAACATACTTTTTTAAAAAATGGTCTTTTTCAGTGCCCGCGAAAATATACTGTTCGCATTTTTGTCGCTATACTACATGTCTTATTAAATTCATCATCAGTAAGTAGATTTTTTTATCTGTTTTTAGGTCTTAGGAAAAGTGCTTGATTCATAACTTTAGATAAATTCATAGTTGGGTACTCACCTTTTATTAATTGATAAATTTCTTGTATGATGCCTTCTAATTCTCTCACACTATCTTTAGGGTGTTCTACTAATATAGAAGTAAAACGTTGCGATACATTTTTTGGAACAATATTCATTGCTTCTAAGGAATACTTTTGCCATTTAAATGGAGGGTGATGGACATATTGCCGATTTAAACCAAAGAGTATTCCCAGCAAATTTGTTTGTACAGCAACGATTACTTTATAAAGCATGAGCCAATCTTCACGAGCGAGTAAGGCCTCACGATTACTCCATCTGCTCCCAAGCCCAAGATGGATGTTTTCTCTAATCATCGCTTCACTTAATTTTTTTGGATAAATCTCTACATTTTTCTTTAGTTTACGAATGACCTCCTCGCCACCAAGCGAAATACCATTAAAAACTGATGCTACAAGACATTGTTTCTCTAAATCTGTATCAAACGATAGGGTTACATCATTAATGATTGATTGAACAGTACTAGTCAGAAAGTTACTGATCTCTAATTTGATACCATTTGTAGTATAGGTTTCTGACCATTCTTCTTCCTCATAAGGATGAAAGTCAATAATGCTACCGTTAACTGTATGAATGGAAGCTTTTCTATCTTCGTCAGTTGGACTTTCTTTCCAAAATACAAACAACTCAATATCAGAATACTCATCGTACCAATTACGTGAAACAGAACCTCCAAGAAGAACAGCCTCAACTTTTGAATTTTGTCTATAAACTCTAGAAATATCAGTTGCTAACACCATTACATTTACATAATCACCCCTATTTGTTCTTGTATCATTTGAATTCGATATAACTGGTTGCTTTCCCTTTTACTGATTTTATTTGGAATAAAAAAACTTTACCCGGAATTCGAGTAAAGCGCGCCGTTAAATACGTTTTATTCTAACTATCTTCTTTTCATACTGATCGTGCGTGGACTACCCTTACGAAGAGTCTATTTTTTTACCAGTCCCTTAGAGAGAAGGAATTCTCTAGCGACAGCTTCATATTCTTCACCATCGATGTCAACTCGAGCATTCATTTGCTGCATGTCTTCTTCTGTTATTTGTCCAGCTAATCCATTCAATGTTTCTTCAAGTTCTGGATATTGGACAAGTATTTCCTGCCTTACAACAATAGCTGCATCGTAACGTGGGAAGAAACCAAGGTCATCTTTTGTTGTTTGAAGGTTTGAGCGTTCGATTCGGCCGTCTGTAGTAAAGGCTGGGATGACATCTACTTCGCCATTGAGTAAAGCTTGATACATGATGTTCGGGTCAAAGCTTTCTTTTTGTTGGAATTTAAAACCATAGGCTTCTGCAAAAGCATCATATCCATCACCTTGTCTCTCGTAAAAAGCATGAGGCGCTCCAAATGAAAGGTTCTCAGATAATGCGGCAATATCTGAGTATGTTTCTGCTTTGAAATCTGCTTCCTTAGTGTACGCAAGTGTATAGTTGTTTTCGAATCCTAATGGCTTTAGCCAGGTTGCATCGTAGCGTTCTGCATACCCATCTCTTACTCTGTTTAGGATACTATCAGCTGACTCACCAGCTTCTGCCTGTTCATTTAAGACAGCTTCTAAGCCAGTTCCTGTATATTCGATGTACATATCAATTTCGCCTTTTTCAAGTGCTGGTGTCAAAATCGCGACTTCACCTAATCCATCTTGAAGGTCAACCGAGTAGTCCGTATTTTCTTCAATATAAATGGCAAGCAATTGTGAAAGGATATATTGCTCTGTCCAGTTCTTACCTGAAACAACAATCGGTTGAACTGAAGATTTCCCGTTATCCGTTCCTCCACATGCAGTAAGTAGTAGTGTAATAGCCATGAAAATAGCTATAAAAGGTTTCTTTTTCGCCAATTTAATCTCTCCTCTATTTTGAAATAATCCCTTTAGGTGTAACTTTTTTCTCGACTAGCTTTAAAACAAAATCAAAAAACAAGGCCATTAACGCAACAGGAATAGCCCCTGCTAAAACAAGACTGTTATTCCAAGATTGAAGACCTCTCCATATAATGTCTCCCAATCCTCCTGCTCCAACAAATGTAGCAAGGGTCGCAATACCTACAGTTAAAACAGTGGCCGTTCTGATTCCAGCCATCATAAATGGTAACGAGAGAGGCAATTGGATTTTCCAAAGGATTTGCCGGGGTGTCATTCCCATTCCTTGCCCAGCTTCAATGATTCCCGCGTCCACTCCTATAATACCTGTATAAGTATTTCGAAGAATAGGTAGAAGCGCATATATGATGAGTGCGACTAGGGCCGTTTTGGTTCCAATTCCTAAAAGGGGTACTAGGAAACCGAAAAGTGCAAGGCTAGGTATGGTTTGTAGGACAGCTGTTATTCCTATGTAGAACTCCGCCATTTTTCTTTTTCTCGAAATATATATCCCAAGAGGCAAAGAAATAGCGACGGCAATAAATATAGCTAAGAATGATATATAGAGGTGTTCAATGGTACTCTCAACAATTAAATCCTGCCTAGTTATGATGGTATCTATAAACATTTGAAGGGCATCCACCTATTGTACCTCCTCCTGAATACCCGCAAGCTCTCTTAGCAATTGGTTTTTTTCGATCATACCTTTTGGGTGACCATTTTCTCCAGTAATGATGATGGTTTCAGTTTCTTTTACTAGCATAAGACGCGCTACTTCCTGTAAAGAGGATTGATAAGATAAAAAAGGAAAATGAACATCTTTTTGGTCCGATGGCCAAGGCCGCATAATGGAATCTACGCGAGTATCTCCCAAGGTATTCGAAGTTTGTTTTACTCTATGCTCCCCAATGAAGGAACGCACAAACTCATTTATTGGATCTTGAACGAGCTTTGTAGGAGAGGCAATTTGTTGAATGCTTCCATCTTTCATCACGACAATTTCATCAGCCAATTTTAATGCTTCATCCATATCATGGGTGACAAATACGATCGTTTTTTGAATGTTTTTCTGCATGAGCTTCAACTCATCCTGAAGCTGCTCTCTGCTGATGGGGTCAAGTGCGCTAAATGGTTCATCCATCAGAATAATCGGAGGATCACCGGCTAATGCTCTGATCACACCTATTCGCTGTTGCTGACCGCCACTTAGCTCTAATGGATATCTCTTTTTATATACATGAGGATCCAGTCCTACTAAATCAAGCAATTCATCTACTTTTTTCTCGTAATCTTTCTTTTTCCAGCCCTTAAGTTTGGGAACTATAGAAACATTCTCTTCAATGGTCATATGTGGAAGCAAACCTATTCGTTGAATCACATAGCCAATATTGCGTCTGAGTTCTACATCATCTTCGGTTAAAATATCGTTTCCGTTGATTGTAATGGTACCGGACGTAAGGGGAATTAACTTATTGATCATTTTCATTGTGGTCGTTTTCCCGCAACCACTTGGACCAATTAATGTAACTAAGTTACCTTTTTTCACAGTAAATGAAACATTGTCAACAGCAGTAGTATCGTTTATAAACGTTTTTGTTACCTGATTAAATGTGATCAACGTTTTTCACCTCCCTTAATGATGATCCATAAATATTTTTCCACAAGTACTTCCATCTTATAAAGAGCTCTGTAAACAGTCAAAGAATTGGATTGCAAACCGCACATTGAGTGATTTCTAGGAAGCTTTTAGAAGTAGCTTTATAGGGTAGGAAGGCAGGTCTACTGAATAACTAAAATCTGTATAAAAAGCTAGTTTAGTGAATTTTTTTTGCGACAATACTGATTAGTAACTATAATAGAGGTAACAAAATATAGAAGGATAAAAGCCCGAAGAAAATGAAACGTAGAAGAAGGAGAATATAATTGGAAAGAAAAACAGCGTTAGTCGTTGGAGCTACAGGCTTGGTTGGGACTGAATTGGTAAAAATATTAGTAGAAGCTAAGGAATATGAAAAGGTAGTAGTTTGGGTTAGAAAATCTACAGGAATGACAAACGAGAAGCTTGAAGAAACCATAATAGATTTTGACAAAATAGAAAGCTATAAGCTTGATAAGGCTAAGCATGTATTTTGCTGCCTAGGTACAACGATAAAAAAGGCGAAGACCAAAGAAAATTTCAAAAAGGTTGATTTTGACTATCCTGTTTCTTTAGCTAAACGAGCAAAAGAAAGTGATGTATCTAATTTCCTCGTCATTTCAGCAATGGGTGCCAATGAAAAGTCTGGCATTTTTTATAATGCAGTCAAAGGGCAGATGGAAGAAGAGCTGAAGAGAATCGGTCTAAAAGGGCTAAAAATATTTAGACCATCCTTACTATTAGGTGAGCGAAATGAATTTAGATTGGGTGAAAAAATAGCAGAAGTTGTTTCTAAAGGTATTCCCTTCTTATTTAATGGCTCTTTAAAAAAATATAAGCCCATATACGGATCTATAGTTGCAAAAGCTATGTACAAAGCAGCGGTAGAAGAATTACCTGGATGTGAAGTTTTTGAATCTAAGGAAATTGAGGTAAAGGGTTCTTTGTAATTCGATTAAAAGGTAACAATCCGAAATGGTAAGGGGAGTTCCTTTACGACATGCAGGATATATTTTCCTTATGGCGAATAGTATGAGTAAAGTCTTACTTTATAAAGAAGTAAGGCTCTTTTTCATGATCATGGAACTTTATAAGTAAAAGATCGCCATGTGTATTTAATAACGTTGTTTAAGGGAGTGAAATCCCAAACCTAAGCTAAACTTAATCAATATAACCGAAATTTATTGTGGGGGGACTAATTTATGAAAGTAATTGAAACAGAAAGATTGCTACTCCGGTGGGCAAGGGAAGAGGATGCTCCCTTTATACTGGAGCTTTTGAATGATCCTTCCTGGATAAGATATATAGGAGATAGAGAGATTAGGACAATTGAACAAGCTACGAATTATATTTCCTCCGTACTTATAAACATGTATGAAAGAGTAGGATTTGGTTTGTATCTGGTTGAACGTAAGGAAGATAAAACACCACTGGGCATCTGTGGACTAATTAAACGAGATTCATTGGAAGATACCGATTTAGGTTTTGCTTTCTCCTCAAAATTTCAACGAAGAGGATATGGATTTGAGGCATCTTCCGCCACTCTTGCATATGGGAGAGATCATTTAGGTCTTACTAAAATTGTGGCCATTACTTCTGAGAAAAATACCAATTCCTCTAAACTGCTTGAAAAAATTGGAATGAAGTATGACAGAATGGTTTTATTGCCTCAGGATAACAAGGAGCTTAAATTATTTAAAATAGAGTTTGATCTTTGAGTTTAGTAGTAAATAGGTGGAGATTACGATAGATATAGGAGTAATTTTAGTTATTTTCATTTCCTTATGGTCCATTACAAAGACGTTAGAAATATTGACTGACAAGATAGTAGAAAAGCAAGAGAAACAAAACAATTATTAGAAGAAATCAAAAAAAGTTAGAAAAGGACCTATCTAAGTAAGAGTAGATTTTTTAGACTATGAACAAGTATAAAAAGAACGAACAGAATTAATATTTCTAATCTGTTCGTTCTTTTTTAGATAAATGTGTCTTACCTTTTTTTCTTTTTCGAATCATCTACAATCAGTTTAGTATTTTTAATGACGTTATCCAAGGTGACATGCACATGAATCTTTTTCTCATTAATACTAGTAACACTTGTAACTTTACCTTTACGACCTTTAATGGTTAAATCTTCACCTACAGAAGGGACGTGTTTACGCAACTGAACTAATAAAAGATTTTTGTTTTCGAAAAAATGAACACCAAACATTTTATTCTCACCTATTTCTTATGGGATATGTTACAAAAAATACTCATTGTCCTTCATATAAAATATTTGATTATTGTTAGATTTAGACCAAAATACACAAAGAAAAGTAAAACAAAAATAGATTTTGAAAGAAGGATTGAGAGATTGATTCAGAGAAAGATTTACAAAGTTGTAGGTAAAGTAATTTCATCTATGAAAAATAGAGTATTCCTTGTACTAGCATTATGCCTCGGCTTAAGTGTTATAGGTACATCAATTTCCCCCTCAACTGCCTATGCCTGTTCGTGTATAGAACCCGGAGCTGTTGAAGTTGAGTTAGAGCGTTCAGACGCCGTTTTTACGGGAAAAGCAATTGAAATAAAAGAACAAAAACAATTGGGTGGAGGTACTATAAATAAAATACTATTTGAGCTAATAGCCACTTGGAAGGGTGAATCGAAATCTCAAATAGTAATAACCACAGGTCAAGGTCATGGGGATTGTGGGTATGATTTTAGACAAGGAGAAGAATATCTAGTGTATGCTCATCGGTCTTCAATGTACGGGTATAATAATACAGGCCTTACTACAATCGTTTGTGACAGAACAAATGAATTAAGTGAAGCAGAAGATGATTTAGTAGAACTTGGCGAGGGAAAAGCACCAACAGAAGAAGGTAATTTGGTTAACAAATTTTATGGTACCCGTACATTATTATGGATGATAGCAATTGTCGTAATTGGTTTTGTTTCTTTCTTAGTGCGGAGAAGATTTAGAAATTAAAGAAGTATCGATCAACTTATACTAGTAAGGGATTTCATATATATCATGATAAACAAAGGCGAAGCAGTTAAATATTCTGGTAATCATTTCTGAGTAATTATTTGTGAAAGGAGCAACCCGAGTTGAAACGAATAAAACTCATTTTACCACTATTTATTTTTCTGATCATCCTGTCAGGGATAGCCGGTGTTAAGAGAATTCACTCGAATTAGACAAAGCGATGCCCAAAGATTTTAACTTTAGCCTTACTTATGGGGCATATGGAAAGAAAAAAATAGATACTTTTAACGACATTATTATTAAGGACCTAGTAGAAGAAGGAACGATCGAGGCCAGTATAGTCTTAACAGAAGAAGAGATGAGAAGTATTTATAAAGAAATGATGAGTATACACATAATGGATGAATTAGATTTAGATAAAGATAAGGAATGTGATGCCGAACCTTCTTCCATTTCTGTTTGGAAGGTTCAAATGGATGGAGAGACCAAATCTTTTTATCATAAGACATACTGTGATTATCCAGAGGATGTAAAGAATCTACTAAAACTTGAGAACTATATTCATGGCATTATTGTTGGAAAAGAAGAATATGAGAGACTACCAGAGATAAACGGGTCATACGCATTAAGGAAGATTAGGATATTGTAGTTCATCAATTTTATAGTAGAGAATGGTACCTGTTTTACAGGCTATGTGGATAGTTTTTCAGGGGATGTCCAAACTAAAAGTAAATCTATTTTGGCTTGGCATAGGAAAAATACAGCATTTAAAAGGGGGTATTCTTTTTGCAAAACGGTCCCAATGTAGACAGATATTTACAAAATGGTATTTATGGTACAAAAGAAATTAAACCAGAAGAGCGGGAAAGATTTCTAGGAACATTAAGAGAACGGGTTGTCGTCGCACTGACAAAGAAGCAGGTTAAAGAACCTGGTATTTATAAAGAAGTTGAAGACCTAGTGAAATCAAATATAGAAGCGAAGATGTATTTGAACGGAAATATGAGTTATACCGATTTATCTGATTATATAAGGATAGCCAATGAGAATGGCATGCTTTTTACAATGGTTGTAAATAAAGACGGTGAGTCGGATCTAGGATTAGTTTTGGCATATGATCATGCCATAGACATGGAAGAAATTTTTATTCAGCAAGAAACCAATGATTTAAAGGATAACGAGGAAAAAGATCAACCTTTAGTTGCATTTTTCAAGAGTTTATTTAATTAGTGAAGAAGGAGTAAATATGGAAAGAAAGATAGCCTTCGTAGTTGGAGCCCACGGGCTTTGGTAGGGTATTGGGCTTAGAAGGCTAAAAATCTGTAGATTATCCTTACTTTTAAGGGCGTAAGGATAATGTTCCAAGCAAATATCAATTATAGAGGATGTTCAAAAAGTCCGGCAAAAATAGCTTCGAATTTCTTCGTCAGCTCGTCTTTCCGCTCCTCACGTATACAAAACATACGCTCCGGTGCTCAAGACTTCGCTTCCTTGAACTTCTTTGCTCTTTTTGTCCTCCTTTTTGAACAGGCTCTTATAGATTTATTTTGAAATTGTTCTTTTACTAACAGGTGGATTGCCGCATATAGGCAATTGCCTTTTTTTGTTGATGTGAAAAGTCAATTTATAGATCAACATGTCTATGTTAAAGTTATTAACGAACAAAATAGCTGATAATTCTTCTTTAAACGATAGGGATAAAGAATCTATTTTAGATTATCTAACTCGCCATTTCTCGGTTTCAGCTTCCCAACAAGGAGCTTTAATTGATGAACTGAGAGAGAAAGTTTTCTCATGGTTTTCATTGTAGGCATTGTGGAAGTGCATCAGTGGTTCGTTACGGGAAGCAAGATGGTCGCCAACGTTATAATTACCATTCCCTACGAAGTATTTACAACTTTATTTAGTGTGGTTTCAATTCCTCGGCAATAGAAAAATGGAAAGCGATTTGAGCAAGAAAAAGCAAATGCTTATCTTGGCAAGTGTTCATGGAACTTGAGAAACCGCAGATAAGTTAAGACTGAGAGACTTTTGCATTCTAAGTGCCAAGATTATTCGTTTTTTATAGGAAAAAAAAATGCACATAACAAATGAGCTGGGAAATGTATCTCCAAGCTCATTTCTAATATACATATGGCTCAAGCAATGGCACAGGATCTAAAAGATTACAATATAACTTCAATTGCAGTTACCCCAGGGTTTTTAAGATCAGAAGCTATACTTGAACACTTTGGTGTTACGGAAAGAAGGAGCCAAAGTTGATCCGCATTTTATTGCTTCTGAATCCCCTTATTACATTGGGGAAGCAATAAAGTGTCTCGCCTTGGACAATACCATTGCTGATAAAACGGGTGGAATTTTTAGTACGTGGGAACTTTCTGAGATTTATGGGTTTAAAGATATTGATGGCTCACAACCACATTGGGGAAATCACTTCAAAAATAATGTGGATATTTAAATAAAGCAATATAATTAAATTTGTACCTCTTTTTGAGTTAACGTGTGCATTAGTTGAAAAAGCAATTAAATAAAGGACCACACATTTTAGATATGTCTAATATGTGTGATCTTTTTATTATCATCTACTTAACCTATCTAATCTAAATATAATACATATTGTCACTTCGTTATTTTGGTTGCGATTAATGTTGTCATTTGAGGTGATAAAAGAAACAAAAGGAATAGGTAATTTAAGTTAAAATATAAAGAGATTTTAGCTAGCTGTGTTGAATTGAGTAACAACTAAATGGTGGAAACTTTCATAAAAAGAGAATTATTATCAAATGGCGTAAAAGGTGAGTGATGTAATGGTGTTGTTCCAAAGAGATAGTTTACTAGTTCGTGAATTAGAGGAGAAGGATAATTATCTATTAGCAAAGTGGCTTTCTGAGCCATCTGTTCTTGAATAGAATTAGAGGATTTGTTGGATGGTTTTGAAACAGAACGTTTTGATTAACAGTAAAGTTGGTGGAGAAAGGATGCTCGAATTGAAGATCAGTGAACTTAGAAGTCAGCTCATTTTGCTTATTGGACATTTTAAAAGAAAGTTGTGATGTAGTGATTCGATTAGCCAAAGAAACTGATGCTGAATCAATTATTGATATTAGAAAAGAAATTATATTATCAGAAACGACGACAAAATTTTTTGTACCATCCCCCAATGAATTACCAAGCAATGTTGAAAAGGAGAGAGAAAAAATTCAGAAAAGCCATGAGAAAGGTAATCTTTATATCGTCTATGAAGTAGAAGGTAAAGTGGTTGGTTTTTTGCTCTTCAATCGTTATGAACTTGAACGTTTAAAACATGCTGGGTCAATGGGAATGGGAATCAGAGATGAATATACCAATCAAGGTATTGGGACCAAACTAATTGAATTCCTGATAAATTGGGCTGAAAAACAAAATAGTTTAGAAAAGATTTGCTTAGGGGTAGTTTCCATAAATGATAGAGCCATTAAAGTATATAATCGTATAGGCTTTGTAGAAGAAGGCAGGCAAAGACATCAGTTCAAATATGAAGATGGTTCATATGGTGATGACATATTAATGGCTTATTATCTTATATCGCCTTCAACCTTGTTGAACAAACGGGTGAATTAGTCCAAAATTCTAGGTAGCTAAAAGGTTGCTTTTTCTTCTTCAACTAAAGGAGAAGTAGGTTGTATAAAACAATCAACACGAATTATACCTCTTACAGGTTGAGAAATATAAAAGGATATATCTTCCTAGTGACGAATAGTATGTGTAAAGCCTTACTGGAATTGAAGTAAGGTTCTTTTGTTTCATATTAATTTACAAGCATACTACTGAATAAACTTATACTGTTTTGATGTGATTGTATAAATGACCATTTACTATAAGGAGGAATCATAATGGAAGTGAAAATTCGTCCAATACAAACTACTGATGCAGTCGCACTTCACCGAATTTACATACAAGACGAGGTGCTGCCGAATATGGTCTTTTTACCAAGCATGAGAATAAATGCTGTGGAAAACCGAATCCGCAATTTAGGGCAAACTGATTTTGAGTTTGTGGCAGAGCTAGACGGAATTGTAGTTGGTTTCATTGGCATGAGTCAAAAGTCGGGCCGTCGTTCTCATTTTGGAGAATTGTTTATAGGAGTTGATAGTGAACATCACAACAAAGGAATAGGTATAGCATTGCTTAGTAAGATGCTTGATCTTGCAGACAATTGGCTCATGCTTGAACGCATTGAACTCGGTGTCTTGGAAACCAATCCAGGTGCACAAGCATTATATGAGAAGGTTGGATTCATCGTAGAGGGAAAGAAAAAAGGCGCCATACGAGCAAATGGAAGGTTTATTGATGAAACAATTATGGGTCGTTATAGACCAAACGGGTTACTTTTGAAAAGTTGAATATGATTACTAGTTTCTGAGAAATTGAACCATATACAAAGGGGTGTTCTTATTGGAAAAAGTAAATATTAATGAAAAGTTCAAACTATTTAATGAATACTGGAGTCCTAAAATTGCAGGTGAGATCAACGATACGCATGTGAAATTCGCTAAATTAAAAGGCGAGTTTGTCTGGCATCGTCATGAACATGAGGATGAGATGTTCCTTGTCGTAAAAGGAAAGCTATTGCTTAAATTCAGAGATAAAGACATTACATTAAATGAAGGAGAGTTCATCATCGTTCCAAAGGGTGTTGAGCACCTACCTGTTGCCGAAGAAGAAGTACACGTCCTGTTGCTGGAACCAAAATCAACACTTAACACGGGAGATCAAGTAAATGAAAGAACGGTTTCTGATTTGGAGTTGATTTAGTTGTGTTGCTAGATATTTAATATCGAGTCTAGGAAGGACTTGAAGAAGAATTGAAATTGAGCAAATCCAGCATAACGATCCTTATAAACAATCTATTAGGTGAAGGGAGAATAAAGCAAATAGGTAAAGCGAGGAACACAAAATATTATGTTGATTAATACAGGACAGTCTTTTGAATAGCCTTTACAACTTTTCAAAAACAATCAAAGTGAGGTAACGGATTTTGAAGAATAAGGTTAGAAAAATATTGTTATATATTTTTGTTGGACTTATCTTACTGTCTGTTTTTTTCTATTATCAAAATAACTCAATTGTAACGACCGAATACAGCATAATCTCGAGTAAGGTTCCACAAGATTTTGATGGGTATAGAATTCTTCAATTGTCTGATCTTCACAGTAAATTATTTGGAAAAAATCAACATGGAATTTATAAAAGAGTGGAGAAGATAGATCCTGATCTAATAGTCTTTACTGGGGATTTGGTAGATTCGAAACGATACAATGAAAAGAACGCTCTGAAATTAATGGAGAGAATGGTACAAATCGCTCCAGTCTATTTTGTGACTGGAAACATGAATGGTGGTCTGGGAATTTTGATGCATTAGAGGTTAAATTAAAAGATATAGGTGTACTAGTAATGAGGAATTCCTTTAGAGAAGTAACGAAAGGAAATGATCATATTCAACTTATAGGAATTGATGATCCAGCAAAGAACACTGAATCATATGCTGAGCGACAGATAGCAGAAGAAGCGATTAAAACTTCAATGAGTAAAATAGAGGAAAAGGAAAGCTATAATATTCTGTTATCCCATCGACCAGAACTGATTTCTTTGTATTCAACTTTCGACATTGATTTGGTTCTTTCAGGTCATGCTCACGGTGGACAGTTTAGAATTCCTTTTATCGGTGGTTTAGTGGCACCTAATCAAGGAATATTTCCAGAGTACACATCTGGAAAACATACAGGAGACAATACAACCATGATCGTGAACAGAGGACTCGGAAATAGTATCATTCCTATTAAACTATTTAATCGTCCGGAGATAGTGGTTTTGACATTGAAAGTGGGAAATAACTAATCGAAATATCTGTACTCAAAGGATCATTATAAGGGACCTCCCGCAAAAAAATTGATGAAGAAGCATAAGCTAAAATTGAATACATGGCTCGGTCCCATGTGTAAACAAAACCGGCAGAACTAAGAATAAATAGGTTTATGAACATGACAATTTCCTCTACGGAAAAGGGTACTTTTTTACTTATTACAATTGTCCTACACAGAAAAAACACAAAGAAAATCATTGCATTTCATATATCAAATCGCACTGTTTTTTTCTTTGTATCTGGTGAATGGTAACAATAATTTTTTCCTTGAGGCTTGGTCGTCATCCTAAAATTTGTATCCATCTACCGAGTAATAGTTTGATGTCAGCAACGTTACTCTATCAAACTTCTTTCATACACCTTAAGATTACTATAAATCATTTGTAACACGGGGACTTCGATGTTTTCCCTTTTTGCTAAGTTATATATGTACCCTTGAAGGTGATCTGCCTCCACTTGTAGTCCCTTTTCCATGTCTCGTTGCATGGATGATTTCATTTCATACCCTAAAGTATTCACACGGTCTTGCATGACTTGCTCTATATGATCTCGAATTGGTGCCCCAACTGCTCTCATCACAGTAGCTAGCTCCTTAACTAAATGAGAGATTGTTTCAGTTCCACCAATAGCCTCACGAATAGGTCCGATTGGTGATCGCATCAATGTGGTTACACCAGAAAGAGTTGTAATAAACAAATACTTATGCCACATTTCACTTACGATATCATCACTTAAGCGAAAAGTAGCCTTTGTTCCACTAAATACTTTTTCTAGCTGCTCAATTCTTTCCGTTCTTTCTCCGCTCATTGCACCGAATACTAGATCGTGAATGGGACTTGATTGAACTACATTTCCTTCCAGGTCCAACGTTGACTCTATAAAACAGAGGCCGCCAATTACACTTTCTTTTCCAAAACGGTTTTGGAGTAATTCAACATGAGAGATTCCGTTTAATAAAGGTAAAATCATCGTGTTTTCACCGACAAATGGTGCAATACTATCTAAGACACCGTTCAAATGATAGGCCTTAGTTGATACGAGTATCACATCAAATGAAGCAGTATTCTCTTTTTCCGTGATAAGCTTTGGTCTAAGCGCAACATTTCCGTTTACACTTTGAATGTATAATCCGTTTTCTTGTAGCTGATTTTTCCGTCCCGCGCGTACTAAAAAGGTTACATCTTCCTCTTTTTCAAGTAGTCTTCCTCCAAAATAACCGCCTATTGCTCCAGCACCAACTATTAATATCCGCATATTTTCACCTCGAATTATGAATTACCTTTAGTGTAAAGGAGCTTTTACCTTTCGTCACCAAAAATGCTTACTAGTTTTTCTGAATTTATATAATATTTACCTTGTTTAAGGATTTCCACATCTGTATGCTAAAATCAAAGAAAACGTTCAATGGAGAGAATCTCTTATGTTTGAATTAATGATCACGATGCTTGAACGACTTGGCATCATTGTAACAGTTGCTTTTGTCATTACACGGTTTCGTTTCTTTCGAAGGATGATTCAGCAAGAACAGTTTGATCGTAGGCAACAATATAGCGCTATTCTTTTTTTCGGATTCTTTGGTATTATTGGTACCTATTCAGGGATCGCGTTTAGTACCGATTCATTACAATTTAACCGTTGGACACAAGGTCTTTCTCCAGATGAGGCTATTGCCAATTCACGTGTTATTGGGATTGTTATTGCGGGTTTACTTGGGGGATATAAAGTCGGGATTGGTGCAGGAGTTATTGCCGGTGTCCATCGTTATACTCTCGGTGGTTTTACGGATATCGCATGTGGTTTATCTGCAGTCATCGCAGGTATTCTTTCAGCGGCCTTGCATAAAAAAAACCGAAAACCTACTCTCTCTTCTGCATTAATTATTGGCGCTTTATCAGAAACCATCCAAATGATTGTTATTTTAGTCGTTGCTGATCCCTTTGATCGTTCGTTAGCACTTGTAAAAGTGATTGGTGTACCTATGATTCTAGCAAATGGAATTGGAGCGGCATTATTCCTCTTGATTATCAAAAACGTGGTAAATGAAGAGGAAAAAGCAGGGGCACTTCAAGCTCATAAAGCTTTGCGTCTAGCAGAACTAACCATCACTCACCTTAGAAAGGGGTTAAATGTAGCCTCAGCAAAAGCAGTGTGCACTATTTTATATAACGAGGTCGGAGCGTCTGCCATTTCCATGACAGATAATGAGAAAATTTTAACGCATATTGGACTAGGTGATGACCATCATCAAGAAAATAGTCCACTTCAAACAGCCATCACGAAACGAGTGATAAAAGAGGGACGTTTACTTATGGCCAATCAAGGTGATATTCATTGCGCAGATCCTGATTGTCCATTAAGATCTGTGGTTATTTCTCCTCTAAAAAGGCGTGGGGAGACAATTGGTACGATAAAGTTCTATTTTCAAAGTGAAAAGGAGATCTCTAATCTAGTAATTGAATTAATAAAAGGTCTAAGTTCATTATTGAGTCATCAACTTGAGATTGCACAAGTTGAAAAAGCGAATGAACTAGCAAAGGAAGCTGAAATTAAAGCATTACAAGCTCAAATCAGTCCTCATTTTCTCTTTAATTCGTTGAATATTATTGTCTCATTAATTCGGATCGATCCGACGAAGGCCAGAAAGCTATTAATTGCACTTTCTCACTTTTTCAGGCAAAATTTATCGGCAACTACTCAAAAATGGACAACTCTTGAGGAAGAGTTGAAACATGTAAGAGCATATTTGTCCATCGAAGAGGCTCGTTTTATTGATAAACTGGAGATATCCTATGAAATTGATGAGTCCGTATTAACGCAAAAAATACCACCTTTAACTCTCCAACCGATCGTTGAAAATGCAGTGAAACATGGCATTAAAGATAAAGAAAAAAATTGTTATATCAAGATTTCCATAAAAGAAGTTCATGGAGAAACGATAATTTCGGTTAAGGATAACGGAAAAGGATTTGATCCAGGTCGTATTGACCAGGCAGGTAAAATCATATTCTCCACATCTGATTCTGGGACAGGAATAGGTTTATACAATGTAAATCGTCGTCTTATTATGATGTTTAGTGAAGCTGCGGCGATCCATATAAATAGCAAAATAGAAGAAGGTACAACTGTCTATTTTCGAATAGTAACAGATTTGGAGGAAAGTAATGAAAATTAAAGTACTTATCATTGATGACGAACGTTATAGCCGTGAAGAAATCATACATCTATTAAAAGAATATGAATTTATCGAAGTTGTAGGAGAGGCAGATTCGGGTGAAAGTGGTGTGATGAAGACTCTCCAACTTCAGCCAGATGTCCTATTCTTAGATATAGAAATGCCGAAAATGAATGGGATAGAGGTTGCAAAGGCAATTAAAGAATGCAAGCATGTTCCCCTCATCGTATTTGCCACTGCTTATCCAGATTTTGCAGTAGAGGCTTTTCGCCAAGAAGCCATAGACTATTTACTAAAGCCGTTTGACGATAATCAATTACGAGACACAATTACAAGAATTAAAAGGAAACTATTACCCCATGATAACAATCAAATAAATACTCTTCATCCAAACAAGCTTGCAGTTGAAGGTGATGATGAGATTCTTTACCTTCACCCCGCTAACATTTTATATATATACCGAGATGAAAGATATACAAAAATCGTTACAAAAGATAATACATATGATACTAAAACACCTTTAAAGGATTTAGAAACTAGATTAAAAGATTTTTCTTTTTTTCGCATTCACAAAGGATATTTAGTCAATCTAGATTACGTGGTACGTTTGACTCCTTGGTTTAATGGTGCCTACCAATTAGAAATAAAAGATATAAAGGAACTTCTCTCTGTAAGTCGAAACTATGTAAAAGGATTGCGGGCACGGCTTGAACTATGACATGTTGTCTTAACATTCATACCTCTTAAACACTAAAAACAACATGTCAGACACAAAAACGTCACATTTTCCGCCTTTTCTTTATACTTAATGTAAGCGGATACAAGAAGGGGGATTTTTTCATGTTTACTTTTATTGCAAGTATCATTCTATTAGTGGTAGGTTACTTCACTTATGGTAAGTTCGTAGAAAAGGTTTTTGGTGTGAACGAAGGTCGTAAAACACCAGCTTATACACATAGTGATGGCGTTGATTACTTACCAATGGGCAAAAAAAACAATTCATTGATTCAGCTTTTAAATATTGCGGGTGTTGGTCCAATCTTCGGTCCAATCATGGGTGCACTTTACGGGCCTGTTGCGTTCGTTTGGATCGTAGTCGGCTGTATATTTGCTGGAGCCGTTCATGATTATTTAACAGGTATGATATCCATTCGAAATCGTGGTGCACATCTACCCGAGCTTGCGGGTAAATTTTTAGGTAAGGTAATGAAGCACGTAGTTAATGCTTTTGCCATTCTATTACTCTTGTTAGTAGGTACTGTTTTTGTTACTGCACCAGCTGGTCTCCTTCATTCGTTAATGAATGGGCAGGTAGCAATGGGACTTATCATCGCTGCAATTTTTGTCTATTATATTTTAGCAACACTATTACCTATCGATAAAATCATTGGACGCCTATATCCAGTATTTGGAGCTTTACTAATTATTAGTGCAGTAGGTGTTGGTGGAATGTTAATCTTTACAGGCGCATCAATCCCTGAATTAACTTTTGAAAACATGCATCCTGGTAATGCTGCAATCTTTCCTCTATTATTTTTAACGATTTCATGTGGTGCACTTTCAGGATTCCATGCAACTCAAACACCAATTATTTCTCGTACAACACAAAATGAAAAACAAGGACGTTTCATTTTTTACGGAATGATGATCGCAGAAGGTATCATCGCGATGATCTGGGCTGCAGCAGCAATGAGTATATTTGATGGCCAATCGTTAAGCGAGATTCTTGCTAATGGTGGACCAGGAGCAATTGTTAGTGAAGTTTCAACAACATTGCTTGGTGCTGTTGGTGGTACACTCGCCGTTATTGGAGTAATCATCCTTCCCATTACTTCTGGAGACACGGCATTCAGAAGTGCTCGTATGATTATCGCGGATTATTTAAAAATCGCTCAAAAGAAAGTGTCAACTCGTTTATGGATTGCCCTTCCATTGTTCGTCATTTCTGTTGCTTTAACTTTTGTTGACTTTACGATTTTATGGCGTTACTTCTCATGGGCTAACCAATCAACGGCTGTCATTGCCCTATGGGTTGGTGCAATGTATCTATTTATTGCGAAGAAACAATACTGGATCGCCATGATCCCAGCAATCTTCATGACCATGACCGTATTCACGTATATCCTAAACGCACAAATTGGATTTGGCTTATCAATGACCATTTCATACATCGCTGCTGCAATTATTACTGTAGCAATTGTTGCAATCTTCTTCAAAGCAGCAATCAAAGCTCGTAATAATAACGTACAGCTAGATGAAGATGTATTTGAAAAGGTAGCTTAATAAAGAGCTTGGGGTTTTTCTAACGAGTTCTCAAACAGAATAAAACCAAACGGAAAGCATGTGAATTCACAACTGAATTCACATGCTTTTTTTGTTGAACCAGGAAGCACGAGAACCGTCCCCATGCTTCCTTGAAATTCGCTAAATTAAAAGGCGAGTTTGTCTGGCATCGTCATGAACATGAGGATGAGATGTTCCTTGTCGTAAAAGGAAAGCTATTGCTTAAATTCAGAGATAAAGACATTACATTAAATGAAGGAGAGTTCATCATCGTTCCAAAGGGTGTTGAGCACCTACCTGTTGCCGAAGAAGAAGTACACGTCCTGTTGCTGGAACCAAAATCAACACTTAACACGGGAGATCAAGTAAATGAAAGAACGGTTTCTGATTTGGAGTTGATTTAGTAGCTTAGCATATGAACAATCGTTGCATTGATCCAGGCACTAATAAATCATCTCCACTCTCAGATTACCTGTTGCACAACAATTGCATGAAAATGGGGAGTTCAAATGGTTTACAGTTAACTTGAACAATGAGTTTGCTTCTGTATTCCATTCAGGACAATGGGGAACAGAATTTTTTGTGCCTATCGTTACGGAAAAGGAAATGACCTATATCAAAGCTGTAACTCCAGATGATACTTTCTTTAATCAATATGAATATTTTTAGCTTTCAGGAACCGAAATGACAAAAGAAGAAGAGGCAAACCAAAACAATGAGGAGGAAGACGGTATAAATTCGAAAAGATTTAAGGAGAGAAAGACTGACTATGGAACAGATCGAAAAGAAATTACCAGAGCGGAAGGAAAATCTAGGAAAGGCATTAGAGAAGATGGCCTATGAAGTAAGTGGAGAAATTGACCGCGGTGAGTATGTGACATTTGATAAGTCAAAAGAAGCACTAGAATGTGAGTAATGAAACATGTAGGAAGCTAACGAGAATGAGAAAGGTGAAATAACTTACTTGCAGGCATATATGATGTACACATACGAATCATTTGAAACATTTGAAGTCTTCACGTTATTAAGACCTGTTTTTATTACTTTTTTTATCGTTACATTGAATATTTTTATAGGAATGAAACTACCAAAATCAAAACGTAACATTATAAATGGCTTCTCTGTCTCAAGTATTTCAATCCTTTCTATAGTGGTATCTGCACAAATATTATTTTATAACGGAATCATTGTTGATGAGATCAATTTAGCAGAAGATTCGGTTTCAAGCGTTCTATTTTTAGCGATTGTGGGCTTAAGTTTATTGAATCCATTAATTTATTTCGTTCGGCATAGAGATTAACGAGTATACATTCCCCCAAGCCGTTTTTGCAAGAAAGCTGCTTTTTGTCGTTACTCTCAGCTGCCCTATATTTTTGACTAGTAGTAGTCTGATAAAATATGATAATAGAAAATAAGTGAACGTTAGAGGTTACTGATGAAAATTTTAATGGTTGAAGATGATAAAACCATTGCAGCTGGATTGGAGTATTCCTTGCAGAACGATGAATATGAGACCATTCTCTGTCACAATGTAGAAACGGCATTGAAGGTTCTAGCTGAACAGTTAGATGAGTTCGATTTGTGTTTGTTTGATTTATCTTTACCGGATGGTAGTGGGTATGATTTATGTAAGTATGTGAAAAAGAACAGTGATAAGCCGGTCATTTTTCTGACAGCCTTTGATGACGAGGTGAATGTGGTGATGGGTCTTGATATGGGGGCAGATGATTATATAACGAAGCCATTTCGTATTCGTGAGCTGCTTTCAAGAATTAATTCAGTGTTCCGCCGTTACCACAAGCAATCGCAGGCGAAGCCAGTTATCGAAATTGAGAATATTCGTGTGAATACATTAGAAGGCAAGATTTATAAAAATGGTGAGGAAGTGCTTGTGACAGCACTGGAGTATCGGCTTTTCCTCATATTTGCGACTCATATTGGACAAGTGTTAACGAGAAATCAACTACTAGAGCGTATCTGGGATGTAGCGGGTGATTTTGTTAATGATAATACGCTAACGGTGTATATCAAGAGATTAAGAGAAAAGCTTGATGATGTTCCGTAAAGCCCGACGCTCATTAAAACCGTGCGTGGTTTGGGCTATAAGGTCGGTGAGTAGTTTGCTACGAAATCGAGAAATTCAGCTACTAGTCCTCTTCCTTAGTACAATCTGTCTAATTGCAACGGGTTTAGCTGCAATCATTCTTTGCTTACAAGCCGCGATACTTGTATTCATCACATCTGCTTTGCTTATAGGCTGTAGTCTAGGTTTTACAGCTTGGCGTTATCGAGAAATTGAAAAGCTTTCAAGTTATTTACGCCGCATTAGTAGTGGAGATTATACCCTTGATCTTCGAGATAACCATGAGGGGGAGCTATGCTATTAAAAAATGACATCTATAAAGTGACTTTAATGGCATCTGAGCATAGCTCGCTTTTGCAACGTGACAAAGCGAAATTAACCAATGCCATTTCGGATATATCCCATCAGCTAAAGACACCACTAACGTCAATGACGGTGATGGCTGATTTGTTAAGTGATCCTAATCTAAAAGAAATAAAAAGGGTCGAATTCACGCGTAATATTGGCGTTCAATTAGAAAGAATGGAGTGGCCCGTTTCTTCTTTACTAAAGTTATCAAAAATTGACGCCGGTACGGAGCACTTTAAAAAAGAAAGGGTGGCTCTTCAAAAAGTAGATTTCCTTACTAAATTTTCAGCGTAAAATATTTAAAATTAGGCTTTTTTCATTGCTCCATTACGGGGTGAGCTTTAGCTGAACAAGATTTACTAAAGATAAATCTTGTTAATTCATTATGATGTAAAGGCTATATTATAGATCTTATAAAATTTATAAAGTGCATCAACAAACATAATTGTTAGAAGTGCAAATACGCCCTTTTTTATGTATAGGAAATTTATTATTGGCAATAAACCAAAGAGGCAGAATGGAAAAAAGGTAAAAATGCCCTATTAAAAGCATGTTATTTTCTTTTATAATGATATATAGAAAATCCACTAAGTAAAGAATATACTTAAATTAACGAAGGCTAGTTTAATAAGAAAATATAGAAAGGGGAAACATTTATGACTCAATATATTTATATTGCTTCATCAATGAGATTACCTAAAGGTTCATTTGGATCAAACCCTTTATCGTTTGAAAAACCGAATATCTTTAGAGATGAATTAGACTTCACGAATGTATATTTTGAAAATAATTACGATAGTAAATTAAAACGAAGATTTTCATTTAGTCCGCACTTCTCATTCAATCACCAAGTCGCAGTTGGCTCAAGTTACATCCCTTTAAAATATCAATTAAAAGGAACTGTGGATGAAGAAAAATGTTTAATAATACTATACTCTTATTTAGATAAAGCCCTTCAGGCAAGTGGAGTTGTAGAGTATTTTACTTGTCTGAGTGGTAAAGAAGACTTGGCAATTTCAAAAAAACAAAACATTCGTTGGATGGACATAAAGAAACCTTATGATCTAGTCTTAGAAGACCGTGAATTTTGGAAAATTACATTTTGAAAATGTCTAAATATTTTAACGATCAATTTAGTTAAATAGGTTAATAGATTCTTAAATGTCGCATTTTACCCATTTCGTATGGACGGTTATCAAAAAAGTAGTCATGCTGTATTTGATATAAAATACCACGTTATATGGGTTACGAAATATAGGTATAAGGTTTT
>NZ_JBMERO010000027.1:0-50942 GCF_049310945.1 Bacillus sp. DJP31
CTATTTACTTATCATACCTCTGTTTAAGTAAATATTTTAAAAAACTTATTACTGTTTCATTTGAAAGTTCAATATCATATATATCTATATTCTCGATCTGCATAAAAATAGTTTTAAAGTAATCATCATCATACACAACTAAATAATCATCAACTTTTTCGCCTATTCGATCTATTCCAAGTAAATTGTATTCATAAAAGGTAACTACGTGTTCTTTGTCGATTTGAAAGCCAGTTTCTTCTTTGTAATACGTCTTATTTATCAAATCATCATGTATATGATATCTCACTGTAACCTTTGAATTTTCCATGTTTTCTAACCCCTTTCATATGTTTAGATTGTATTAATAGCCTATAGAATAAACCTTCCAAATTCAGTTAGTTCCCTTATTATCAGTTTATATGTAATTTATTTTTTACCAAAAATGATCATCCAAAATATTTTCAAGTGCTGTAGCAATCTGCTTATACTTTTAATTGGGCAACTGGTGGGGCGTTCCTAATCCTTAATCCTAACCTTCTACTATGTGCCTTTGTAACTCAGTTTTACAAAATCCTTCCATCCCCCGCAATCCCTTCTCCCCCTTGCCCTCACGCCCTTTTCCTTTCTTCTTTTCTGAAAGTAAGTTTTACAATGAAAACCGCCATTTTTGACAGATATCAGGTGGAAATTATGGACAAACAAGATTGGAAATTGGAACTCGGTTTTACAGAGTAGAAATAAGGAGTAAGATGTAGTGATGAAGGATTTCCAGGCACTTTTCCACGCTTTTCTTCACGCTTTTTCTCCTGCCTATTTCACCTGGATCTCTTGTGTAACATACCTTTTCAGGCTTTATCCATAATAAAAAAGAACCGAGAAGGCGTACCAACGGTACGCTCCCGATTCTTCTTTGAACTACATATTTGACTCTTGCTTTCTCCCGTTCATTGTAAATCTTACTTACAGATTGTAAGAGTGAGTTACAGATTGTAAGAAAGAGTTATGGGGTGACAACAACTTATCTCCTACTAATATACATACAACACTACAGTAACCCTTTTTGAAGAGTTGCTTGAAATATCTACACCAAATGATTTTTCCTAACCTTAAACCTTAACAAAAAAGGAATTTTTTCACCCTTTTTTGTTTCTACTATGTACATCGCTAAAATTCCCTACCGAATTCACCCGCTCCAAACCCGCATTCCTTCGTTCGCTGTTATAATAAAGTTTTCGCATAACTCCCGCTTTTTAACCTTTTTCTTAGCTTTTTCTCACTTTTCCCCGCTCTTTTTTCACGCTTTTTTTCACACTTTTTCTCGAATGATAATAAAGTTTTCCGAGACCACAATAAGAAGAAAGGCTTATCCCGTAAGGGATAGCCCTGCTTTTCTCACGCTTTTTTACGAAATCTTTTTTCTCACTCGAAGGAGAAATCGGAAAGGTTTATTGTGTTTTCGGTTGGAATTATTGGTTAGTTACATTTCAAAATCAACTGAGCAACTACTTCCACATGTGTTGTATGCGGAAACATATCCACTGGCTGCACTTCTACCGTCCTAAACCCACCGTCTTCTAAAATTCGCAAATCACGTGCTAACGTAGCTGGATTACAGGAAACATACACCACTCTCTTAGGTTTCATCTCAATAATGGTTTTCAAAAGTGCTTCATCACAGCCCTTGCGTGGTGGATCAACTACAATTACATCGGCCCGAACACCTGTCGAATACCACCAAGGAATGACTTTCTCTGCTTCCCCAACGGCAAAGTCAACATTTTCGATAGCGTTTAATTTTGCATTTCGCTTTGCATCCGAAATAGCTTCAGGTACAATTTCTACACCATACACATGCTTTGCCTTTTGTGCAAGGAACAATGAAATCGTTCCAATTCCACAATAAGCATCAATCACGGTCTCGCTACCATTCAAGTTTGCATACTCCAAAGCCTTTTCATAAAGCACTTTGGTTTGAGTTGGATTCACCTGGTAAAAAGACTTCGCGGATATGGCAAATTTAATATCTCCGATGGAGTCATTTATATATTCTTCACCCCAAAGAAGGATTGATTTATCGCCCATAATGACATTGGTTCGATTTGGATTGACATTTTGAACAATGGATTTAATTTTCGGTGAGATCTCTCTTATTTCTTGAATGATCTCTCTTGGAAGAGATTCTCCTTTTGTAACTAGAACAATCATCGCTTCGCCGGACACTTGACCATATCGAACCATAATATGACGAAGGCTTCCTTTATGACGCTCTTCGTTGTAAGCCGGAACACCATGTCTATTGCATATACTCTTAACTTCTTGAACAATGTCATCATTTATTTGCTCTTGAATGAGACACTCTTCCATATCGATGATTTCATGTGATCGCTGCTGATAGAAACCAGCAATAAGAGCACCTTCTTCCTCACCAACCGGAACCTGTGCTTTATTTCGATAACGCCATGGCTCGTCCATTCCAAGTACAGGATGCACAATTACATCCTGAACTTTGCCGATCCGCGCTATAGCATCAGTGACTTGCTTATGCTTTGCCTGTAATTGACCCTCGTAGCTCATATGTTGAAGCTGACAGCCACCACAGTTTTTATAAATAGGACAAGGCGGCTCTACTCGGAACTCACTTTCTCTTTCAAGCTCCATAAGTCGCCCGAAAGCATAGCCCTTGTTCACCTTTGTTACCTTTACATTCCCCACTTCACCCGGGAGTGCTCCCGCTACAAAGATCGGGAATCCTTCTACCTTTGCCACGCCCGCTCCATCATGGGTAAGGTCCTCAAAGGTAACATTATATATTTCGTTTTTTTCTATTGGTGCAGTAAATTTTGACATGTTCTACTTCCTTTTTCAATAAAATTGACTGGTAGGACAAGGGGACAGGTACCGTGACCCAATATATTGGGACATCGTACCTGTCCCCTTGTCCCTCCCCTTGTCCCTCGGATGATTGTAACATAAATGAAGGAATCAATGCTATTTACTCAAGAAGTAACTGGATGTCACCTGCAATTTTCGAGATATCTGCTTTTTCGCCTGGAATGGCCATACTATATAGCGCTCGAATATTATGATCAGCATCCACTAGGAACATCGTGGTTCGGTGGGCAATGAGGTCTCCCTCTTTCTTAAAATTCATCTGAAAATCAGTTGCGGTTTTTTCTGTGCCTTCGAGTGTTGTTCTCAGTATCTTCCAGCCTTCGGGATCTACTTCAAAATTCTCTGCGTAGCTTTGTAAAATTTCTTTGGTGTCATACTCTGGGTCCAATGTAATGGTGACAAATTCAACATCATTTCCAAAAGTTCCTGCTTCCTTTAATTGCTGCTGCAGTTGCTTTAAGTCAACAAAGGTCATTGGGCATATATCCGGACAATTTGTATAAAAGAAGGCAACTATTTTCAACTTATCATTTTGAGATTCATAGACTGCACCTTCCATTGTCTCCGCTGTAAAAGGTGTGATCTTTTTCATCTTAGGTAATTCTTCATTTTGTGGCCAAAAGAAATAGACTAATAGAAACCCAGCTATAGCAAGTAAAGCAAACAACCATTTCTTCACAGAGTACCTCCCCCTTACACTCGAAGTGAAAATTTAACCAACCATAATGTTACGACCAATACGATCGTTCCGAAGATTGAGAACATGAGGATATTCCCGATGATGTCACGTGCTGCTACTCCCGGTAATCCACAGAGGGCAGGATCTAACACAACTAGCCCAAGCATGGCTCCCATTAAACCACCGACAGATCCGTTCCAAAAGCCCGAAAGGACAGTTTGCGTTTTATATAAAGACCCAAAAAGTATGCCAATTAGTCCACCGAGCACGATTACACCAAGGGCTACGTAGTCTTGAAAGGGCTGCAGCAGGAAAATCAGCATCATTCCGAGCACAAAACCACTGACTCCAGTTGTTGCAAATGTATAGGTTTTCCCAAAACGGTCGTCAAAGAGCCATCTCCGTGCATGTAAAGCCAGGTACGTGTAAAAAAGAAATCCAAGTTGAATGAGGAATAAGAATACGACAATCCCCATAAACCTATGCCCCTTTAGCCGCTAAGGCGACAAAGGCAAAGGACGCAAATAGGGCTATCTCCATAAACCATAAAAATAAGTCCGATCCATCCGTAACAGCCCCAATCATCGGAGCCATAAACCCCATCATCAAGCCGTTCGCCCATCCGGTTAGCATCGTTTGGTAATCAAAGAGGACACCAAATGCCCCGCCTACAAGCATTCCTAAAAGAGCTGTTCCGATTGTTACTGGAGCAAACTGAAGGGGAAACTGAGCTATCAGCAAAACACCCGCAGCAATCGAGATCATCCCACCTGCAACCATCGAGATATTCATTCCAGCCTGAAAGCCTATTAAACTTCGAATCCGGTAAATATACATAAATAACAAAACAGTAGCAACTAAATTAATGTACAACAACAAACCTTCATGTATCACAGTTTTCACCTCTATTTGACGAAGGGTTAGGTTTGGGACGAAGGGACAGGTTCATTGTCCCGCGAGATACATCAACTATCCACTTGTCCTTTCACCGCCCTTTTCACCTTTATAGTAGGGTATGCAAGAGTGGGTATAAGGGATTAGGCAAAATCCTTGTCCCCGGGAGTAAATAAAATAACACTCTGGTAACCAATCTCCCGAGTGTTATTTTACAAGCTTATTCTATTCAGCTACCATATCAACAGGTATTATAAAAAGGAAACTTGTATCTATTGGAAGTTTCCTGCAAAAAAAAATAGCGTCAGATACAACTGACACCATTTTCAATCCGTCCCATATATCTGCTCAATCTTCTCCTGAGCCACAAACACATTCAAATGTTGATAGTAATTAATGAATTCTCCAGGAAGCAGACCGCCGTATTCACCATCCAAGTTCAGCTGCATTTTCTCTGATGAAGTGACCTTTATCCTGTTGGCCTTCGTATAAATCAAACTAGGGTCATTCATATGTTCACCCTTTATAGCTAAGGTGGATATACGTATTACATCAGCGAGGTTGGTTTTCTTTAGAATAATTAAGTCAAACATCCCGTCACTAAAATCAGCTGTCGGAACGAGCTTTTCAAATCCACCAACGGAATTTGTATTACAGACTAAAAACAACATGATTTCGCCTTCAAAGAATTTCCCATCATACTCAATTTCAACGTGAGTCGGTTTAATGGAGGGAAGAATCTCTATTCCTTTTAAATAATAGGCTAATTGACCAAGCATCGTTTTAAGTTTGCTCGGCACTTCATATGTAAGCTCGGTCAATCTTCCACCACCGGCAATATTGATAAAGAACGTGTCGTTTACTTTTCCAAGGTCGATTGGCAGAGTTTTGCCTTCACAAATAATGTTCGTTGCTTCTTCAATTGTTCTCGGGACACCTAGAGCTCGGGCGAAGTCGTTCGTGGTTCCTACTGGAATTATACCTAGGGTTGGGCGATAGTCTTGCTCTGCTATCCCGTTTACGACCTCGTTTATCGTTCCATCTCCACCAGCTGCTATGACCACATCAAATTTACGCTCCACGGCTATACGGGCAGCATTCGTCGCATCACCTGCCTCTGTAGTGGCATGACATGATGCTTCATATCCAGCTTGTTCCAGTTTTTGCAAAACTTCAGGTAAGTTCTTCTTGAAAATCTCTCTTCCAGAAGTCGGGTTATATATAATTCGTGCTCTTTTCATATTATCATCATCCTGTTTTATGAAATAAAGACAAGTAATTGGAGTATATTCTTAGCTTCCCTATATATACCCAACCTCTCCTCTAATCAACGTTTGCCTATCAACCTTATATTATAACGGAAAAATTATACATTTCAACTTTGAGCTCATTGGAATAGTATAACCGTTACTTTTGGTTGAGAAACAAAGATTACAGGAAAATTACTCTAGATGTTCTAAAGCACTCGTAACTCCACTAATTATTTCGGATATGGATTGGTAAGTTTGTAGCTCTTCCCGACTAATTAACAACCGAACTCCATCATTCATTCGCACAAAAACACACGGATAATCAGCTACTAGTAAATCTGTAGGCAACTCATCAAGATGTAAAAACAAAACGTCAAAAGGAAGGGATTCTACAAAGGTTCTCCATTCACTCTTCATGCCCACCATTCCATAGGTCAAATCGCATAAATGACATGGGTATGTTTTAGGCGAAACTATTTTATGGACAAGATCCTGTATTCCATTTAAAATCCCACTTTTTGCGTTATATACGAATAGCACCTCTTTAATCATTGATGTTCCCCCCTTTGTATAACAATCCAAAAAACCCATGATATACACCGTGTGATTATGATAGGCTAAGATTATCATAGTTTTGACTTTAATTCGAAAAGGTGTGTGCAAGACAATGGAATACTTTGATTACCGTTCAGAAACAGATCGATTAATAATAAGACCCTATGATGATCAGGATTTCGAAAATTGGTTCCTCCAAAATAATAATACGATGCGCTCCCAACATAAATACGATGAAGGCAAAATGGATATGAGCTTTTGTACGGAGGACTGGTTTGCTCTCATGGTTGAGAAACACCAGCAGCTTGCTAAAGACGATAAGGCCTATGTCTTCGGTATCTTTAGAAAAGAGGACAATGCCCACATTGGAGTCATTGATTTCTCCACGCTTATCAGACAAGATTTCCAATGGGCAAGATTTGGTTATACCATTCTTAATCAACACTGGAACAAAGGATACGGGAAAGAAGCAGTAAAGAAATCACTTAATCTTGCATTTGAAAAACTGAACTACCATCGAATCGAGGCTCACATTAACCTTGATAATGTAGCATCAATCAAATTAGCAGAGAGTGTGGGTATGCAGTATGAATGTATTAGAAAAGGTTTCATTCAAGAGTTCGGGGATTGGACAGATAATTTAGTTTATTTTATAAATCCTTAACCTGATTCTGATTCAAAGATAAAAGTTTCACACTTTTTGTTCCCTAGACCATAACAGCAAGAATGAGGACGAAATGGTTGTTACCCTTTGATACAATGTGGAAAACAACCATTTGAAGGTAGCTAAATGAACAAAATTCAGCAATTCAATCTGCTTCATACTACAGAAGATCTACTATTCATCGGAAATGCCTGGGACCTGCTTTCTGCTTTAACACTTGAAAAATCAGGTTTTCAAGCCATCGGTACAACAAGCTATGGCATTGCCAACTCTTTAGGACTTTCAGACGGAGAACTTATTGATTTTGAGAGGCACTTAGAAATTATTAAGGGAATAGTGAATCATCTTAAAATACCCGTTTCTGCAGATATTGAGGCTGGATACAGTGAAGATTTTTCAACCATTGTTGACAACGTATTAAGAACAGCCCACCCATGTTGGAGTCGCCGGCATTAATATCGAAGATTCTCTAAAGAAACAAAACGGATTAAGAGGCATTGTAGAACATAGCAAATTATTATCTAAGATTAGAGCATCACTAGATCAAAATGGTTTTAAGGATTTTTATATAAATGCTAGAACCGATACTTATTTCCAACTAGAAGATCCTTTAACGGAAACCATCGTTCGTGCTAAATCTTATGTGGAGAGTGGAGCAAGCGGAATATTTGTACCAGGATTGACCGAAGATGAAGACATAAAGAAAATCGTTTCCCAGCTAGATGCTCCTCTTAATGTATTGTCTTTGCCTGGAATAACAAACTGTCATAAGCTTATGCAATTAGGAGTCAAAAGGTTTAGCTTCGGAAATGCCCTTTCTGACAAAATAATTGCCTTCATGGATTTGAATGCTGCACAATTAATGGAGTATAAGGATACCTCCCATTTATATGAGAGATAACCTTGAAAGGACGAGTGGATCAATGCTGTCTACTATAAATCTTTCATTTGATGAGATGTGGGAGAAAATACTGACTTGTGATCAAAAGTATGATGGGTTATTTTATACGGCCGTAAAAACAACCGGCATCTACTGCAGACCTTCTTGCCGATCTAGAAAGCCTAAAAAAGTAAATGTAAAGTTTTACCCTAGTCTGGGTGCAGCTGAAGAAGCTGGTTTTCGTGCTTGCAAAAGATGTCAGCCAGAAATTGAGGATTCCCCGCATACTGTACTTGTTAAAAAGGTCATGTCTTTCTTGATTTTTCATTATAAAAGTAGGCTATCATTACAGAATATAGCTGATCATGTTGGAGTCAGTGCTTTCTATTTGGATCGACTATTTAAACAAGAAACATCCGAAACTCCAAGGACTCTTCTCGAAAAAATACGAATAGACAAAGCCGCACATCTTCTAACAAGCACAGATCGATCGAATCTGGAAATTTGCTATGAAGTTGGATTCCAGAGTCCTTCTAATTTTTATAAGATCTTTCGTCGCTTGAAAAATTGTTCTCCTAGTAAATTCCGAAAAACTATTTAGCTATTTGTGAAAGGAGTCTGAACATGAGTAAACTTTATAAAGCAGAGTATGCATCACCCCTCGGAGTTTTAGAAATAGTTGGCACAGTTGAAGCGATCATTTCTATTTTGTTCTCTGAAAGTAATCTAGAAGTAGAGGATTCTCTAAATCAAACACCTAAGGTCGTAGAAGAATGCATGAAGCAGCTTGATGAATATTTTAACGGTACACGCCTTGATTTTACGTTTCCCTATGCCTATGAAGGCACTGACTTTCAGAAAACAGTATGGAACGCTCTAACAAGCATACCCTATGGTGTCACAGCATCCTATAAATCCATCGCCGATCATATAGGGAATACGAAAGCCGTTAGAGCAGTTGGCAGTGCAAATGGTAAAAACAAGCTAAGTATCATTATCCCCTGTCATCGAATCATCGGATCAAATGGAACATTAACAGGCTATGCAGGCGAGCTGTGGAGAAAAGAATGGCTCCTAGAGCATGAGAAATTGGTTAGAAAGAGTAAGTCATAACCTAAGAAACCATGCTTTATTTGTATCCACCATGTCCTCAAAAGCTGAATCGTCGAACGGTGATGAAATACCAGTATGTTCAAGTAGGTCTAGAAAAGATAAACGACCTCCCTGTTCACATAAGGCCATGTAGATCCTCAACGCTTCAACTGGATCTATTTGCGCAATCTTCCATATCTGTAATGCACAAACTTGAGCCAGGGCGTAATCAATATAATAAAATGGATAATTAAATACTCAGTAATTGCTTACCGTTCTTATGCATGAGTTGCTTTTTGATGAGTGACTTTAGTAAGCATGCATAATAACGGTCTATAACTTTTTCATAGACTGGCCACATTTTGTTGCTATACTGTTGTTCTTCAAGGTATTTCACATCAGAAGTATTTAATTAACCTCTAATTCGGGCAATCGTAAGCATCGTTAACACTTGATTCCTAAGTGCATTTATCTTATCGATAACCAAAAATCTGTTCCTGATATGATTCAGCACTTTCAAATCCCTTTAATAGATATGATACTTCCTCCTTAAATGCATCAATGTCCGGCCACTCATATATCAGCTCTTCAAAAATAAGCAATCTCCTCCATTCACCTTCCTAATTAATGGTAGTTGTATAATTCAAAGATTAAAAGTCTTATAGTTAAAATAACTTGGTGTTGTACTGGTAAAATAAGGAAATACAATCTTAAAAGGTCCTGCAAACATTATGATTTAACTAAAGTCACTTGAAGCAAATACATACAGAATACTAATTATTTTATTTTTGATGAGGTGAGTCTTATTCAAACGAAAGGATTATTATTCTTACTTTTATTCGTAGTACTTGTTGCTGGATGTTCCTCCTATAATGAAAACGCAAGCTATAAGAAATCAGCAATTAATGAAAACTTTCCAGTCCCAGACAATGCTGAGCAAGTAGAAGTAGACTTTGATAACGCGAATATTGAAAATGGGGTAGCTTACAATCTTCAAAATATTGGTGGAGAACAGGGTCTTTGTTAGTACTGGAAATCGAACACTCTTTAACCAATCCGATAGTATCAAAAACATACACTGAGGATATTGGAAAGTACTCTGGAGCTTCTAGAGTTGTCATCAGAAAATTTAAAGTTTATTACGAGATTGATGATTCTGATATCATCATCATAGCCATTTTTGCTCCTGATGAAAATCCTCAGATTTAAAAACTTTAACCTATAGCCTGCATTTTTACTTCACCCCTAGAATCTATACCCCTAACAAACATCTACATGTATTCACCAAATATGCTCAAGTGTTACTAAGTAGAAAGCACCTAGTCTCAAAGTAGACTAGGTGCTTCTTTTCTAACGCTTACCAATTTCCTCTAACAAAATCTTATTCAATAATGGCGGGTTTGCTTGACCCTTAGTTGCCTTCATCATTTGTCCCACAAGGAAGCCAATCGCACGTTCCTTCCCATTTTTGAAGTCTTCAATGGATTGTGGATTGGAATCTAGTGCATCGGTTACAATTTTACGTAAGGTGCCTTCATCTGAAATTTGGACAAGGCCACTTGCTTTGACAATCTCCTCAGGGTTTCCACCTTTTTCAACAAGCTCTTGGAATACTTTTTTCGCAAGCTTGGAAGAAAGAGTGCCATCTTGAATTAGTGTTATCATTTTTGCCAGGCTTTCTGGCGTTAACGCAATCTCTGAAAGCTCTTTGCCAGCCGAGTTTAGGTAGGCTGAAACCTCACCCATTAACCAGTTGGATGCAAGCTTTGCATCGGCACCGTGCTTGACAGTCGCTTCAAAGTAATCGGACATTTCCTTTGTAATCGTTAAGACCACTGCATCATAACTAGGTAAACCAAGCTCTTCGACATAACGCTTTTTTCGAGCATCTGGTAGCTCTGGAATCTCAGAACGAATTCGTGCCTTCCACTCATCATCGATATGCAGCTGGACAAGATCTGGCTCTGGGAAATAACGATAGTCATCAGAGCCTTCCTTAATTCGCATTAGCACCGTTTGTTTTGTCGCTTCATCATAGCGAAGCGTTTCCTGTTGAATAATTCCGCCAGAAAGAAGAACCTTTTCCTGACGCTTTTCTTCAAATTCAAGACCCTTTTGCACGAAGGCAAACGAGTTTAAGTTCTTAAGTTCAGCTTTTGTACCAAACTTCTCTTGCCCGATTGGACGCAATGATATGTTTGCATCACAACGAAGCGAGCCTTCTTCCATCTTACAATCGGAAACACCTGTATATTGAATGATCGACTTGACCTTCTCTAAATACGCATAAGCTTCTTCAGGAGTACGTATATCAGGTTCAGAAACGATCTCAATAAGTGGTGTCCCTTGACGGTTAAAGTCCACTAATGAGTACCCATCACCTGTGTGCGTTAGTTTTCCCGCATCTTCTTCTAAATGTAGGCGAGTAATTCCGATTCGCTTCTTCTTCCCGTTGACTTCAATTTCAACCCAGCCGTGTTCACCGATTGGCTTATCAAATTGAGATATTTGGTAAGCTTTGGGATTATCCGGGTAAAAATAGTTTTTACGGTCAAACTTTGTATCTGTCGCGATTTCACAATTCAAAGCCATGGCCGCTTTTATCGCATAATCAACAGCGGTCTTATTTACGACAGGTAGAACCCCTGGATACCCTAAGTCAATCACAGTGGTTTGCGTATTAGGGGCTGCACCGAAATGGTTCGGACTGTTTGAAAATATTTTGGATTCCGTTTTCAGCTCAACATGGACCTCAAGTCCAATAATCGTTTCGAAATTCATCGTCAGAACCCCCTTACAATGCTGGCTTTTGCTTATGATGATCCGTTGCTTGCTCGAAAGCATGGGCAACACGGTAAAGAGTGGACTCATCAAAATACTTGCCAATAATTTGTAATCCAAGTGGTAGACCGTTTGAGAATCCACATGGTACTGAAATTCCAGGTACACCTGCTAGGTTGACTGGAATCGTTAATATATCGTTTGCATACATGGTCATAGGATCGTCCGTCTTTTCTCCAAGCTTAAAGGCTGTTGTAGGAGTCGTTGGCCCAATAATGACATCAAATTTTTCAAATACATTTTCAAAGTCTTGTTTAATTAATGTACGAACCTTTTGAGCCTTGATATAGTAAGCATCATAGTAACCTGAGCTTAGGGCAAACGTGCCAAGCATAATCCGGCGCTTGACTTCGTCTCCAAACCCTTCACTACGAGTTTGCTTGTAAAGGTCTAGTAGATTTTTTGCATTATCAGAGCGCACTCCATAACGTACACCGTCAAAACGGGATAGGTTGGAGGATGCTTCAGATGAAGATAGTAAGTAATAGGTAGCTAGTGCATATTTGGAATGAGGCAGTGAAACCTCTTCCCATGTTGCCCCTAATCCCTCAAGTACTTTTAGTGCAGCCATGACAGACTGTCGAACTTCATCAGTGACACCTTCACCTAAGTATTCCTTTGGAACGGCGATTTGTAAGCCTTTTACATCACCTGTTAAAGATGATAGGAAGTCTGGTACCTCAACGTTTGCTGATGTTGAGTCCATTGGATCTAGTCCTGAAATCGCCTGTAAAAGGTACGCATTGTCTTCTACATTTCTAGTTATTGGACCGATCTGATCTAATGATGAAGCGAATGCCACTAAACCATAACGAGAAACTCGACCGTATGTAGGTTTTAGACCGACAACTCCGCAGTATGAAGCAGGCTGACGAATGGACCCACCGGTATCAGAACCTAGTGAGAAAAGAACTTCACCCGCTGCAACAGAAGCAACTGAACCTCCGCTTGAACCACCAGGAACATAATCCGTATTCCAAGGATTTCTTACGGGGAAAAATCCAGAGTTCTCATTAGATGAACCCATTGCAAACTCGTCCATATTTAGTTTTCCTATTGTAATCGCTTCAGCCAATTTTAACTTTTCAACGACGGTTGCATCATAGATCGGGTCAAAGTTAGCTAGGATTTTACTTCCACACGTCGTGCGAAGATTTTTTGTTACAATATTGTCTTTCACACCGATTGGAAGGCCGAATAACAATCCAAATTCATTTTTATTGCCCAATTGGTTGTCCATATCTTTTGCAAGAGAACGAGCATTTTCTTCATCTAACGTTAAAAAAGCTTTAATTGTGTCATCTACTGCATGAATTCTCTTATAAGATTCATCCACTAAATCAGTGATGGTAATCTCTTTTTTATGTAATTTACTATGTAGTTCCGATATTTTATGATCGAATAACGACATGCTAGGGCCCTCCCCTTACTCTAAAATCGCTGGAACGCGAACTTGTCCATCTTTTGAATCTGGTGCGTTCTTAAGTACATCCTCTATTGGAAGTCCCTTGCCCGGCTTATCTTCTCTCATGATATTCCTCATATGTAGAACATGCGTAGTCGGTTGAATCAAATCTGTATCCAACTCATTTAATTGCTCTGCAAACGTAATAATCGCATCAAGCTGCTTTTGAAATATCTCAGCTTCGTCCTCTGTTATCGCCAAACGCGCTAAATTTGCAACGTATTTAACCTCATCCTTTGTAATACGCGACATCTTACTCTTCACCTCCGAGAAATCCTAAACAAACAATACACTGATAATACCAAAGTTTACTTTGTTTAATCAACTCTAGCCCTAAAGTGAATGCCCCCCTCTGTTAGGATAGATGTCGTAGACAACTTTAGTGTAAAGTTTAATAAACACACGGAGGTCGATCGACATGAAAAGAAATAATGGCCAAAGATATACCACGGAAATGAAAGAGTCCATTCTTAAGAGATTGATGCCCCCTAACAATGAGTCTATCAGTCAAATAAGTGAAGATGTCGGAATAACTGAACCCACACTCTATAAGTGGAGAAAGGATGCTCGAGCAGCTGGAAATCCCACTCCTGGAATTGGACATCTGAGCAGTGGAGTAGTGAAGATAAGTTTCTAGTAGTAATGGAAACGTACGCAATGAATGAAGTAGAGGTAGCTGAATATTGCCGAAAAAAGGGGTTATACAAAGAGCAAATTGACTCTTGGCATGCTGTTTGTTTAAACGCAAATGGTCGTGATATCAATCAAACAAAGCAGTTAACTCTAGAGCTGAAAGACGAGAGAAAACGTGCTTATTGGGATGGATCGCGTTGTCTCATCAGGTAAGAGATGGCGTGCTGCATATAGAGAAAACGGAGTAGTTGGACTGAAAGATACTAGAAAAGGAAACTCTGGCAGACCAAGGGATAAAGAACTTTCAATAGAGGAAAGATTTGCACGGTTGGAAGCGGTAAATAATTTATTGAAAGCGGAGAAACGAATTGTTAAAAAAGATAGACTTTGCAGAAAGGAGGCTGAAGAAGTAAAATTATCAGCTGAACAAAAATTCCTACTTATTCACTCTGTTATCGAAAAATATCAACTTAAAAATATGGTTAGCTATCTCTGTGACGCAGCGGGAGTATCGCGCTCTGGGTATTATAACTACTACTATTTACAATCAAAAGAACAGAGAGAGAAACGTGATACACAAGATGAGGTTGTGAAAGAGGTCATCTTAAAGGCATATAATTTTAAAGGACGTAAAAAGGGTGCTAAACAAATTAAAATGACATTACAAAGTCAATATAATATCACCTACAACTTGAAAAGAATCAGAAGAATAATGAATAAATAGAAGTTTCATTAAGATGTATAGTCTGTTACCACAATGGTTACAGGTTCTACCTGCCTATGTCAAAGGTTCACTGAGTTTTTAGTGTATGCAAAAGTTGAAATAGTAATAAAAGAAATATTATAACATATTTTTTAGAATGTGTGTATTGGGAAAATCACATATAATTTATATGAATTAGAAGGTGTTTTTGTGACTATTTTCCCAATACCACAACTCAAAGAATTGTGGTATGGTTATTTTTGTAATCTACTAAATTCTAAGAGTGAAATTAATGAAAAAAATGGTGTTTGTTTTCCTTGCAACAATAATTTTTATTGGTTCTGCATTTCCGCAATTAGCTTCAGCAAATTCTACAAGTCCTACAAGTCCTACTTCCGCAAGTCCAGAATATGAATTACACGAAACCCCTGAACAAATAGAACTACTTGTTTATGCCGATAAACCAAATGAACAAGGAATATTTGAAGAAATTAGGAAAAAGGTAATAACATCAAATACAATTAACGAAAGAATAGGAGACGAATTGCGAATAATATTCCATGTCAAAGAAGATTACTATGATTTAAATGATAACTTTATAGAATCAATAGTCTTCTATGAGGAGGGCACGAACGACTTTAAGAAAGGGACTTTACTAGTAAAGAATAAATCTAGAAAGATTTTAAAAGATAAAAGTAAGGCAATTAATAAAAGTATAGAGAAGAAATTTGCATCCGTAAAAGAAGATAAAAAATTTAAGTCAAAAGCAGTAAAGGATAGTATTGAATTAGAATTAGCTGGAATAAACTTTAAATGAAGCAGTATTACCAGGGGTAACATATGAAGATATTGAAGAGATAAATAATAGCTTTAAAGATAACACTAGTGAGACTAATTATGTAGTTATCGATGATAGTATTCGTGAAGCTAAGGGAGCTTACGATAATTATTACAACAGAACAGATGATAACTTTACTTTACAAGAGCTTAGTGCTAGTAGTCAAAAATATTTAAGAGTTACAGGTAGAGTATCCCAAAACTCAGGCTATTCCAGTTTTAAACTTATATAAATCGTTATGAAACAAATGTAATCGGTTCAATGGAACATGGAAAATATGCTTCAACTATAGGCAAGTGGTGGTATAACATTGCTGGTTTTGTTCAAATCTCTGCAACCGCAGCAACTTTAACAGGACCAGCAGGATGGGCGACAGCTGCTGGTGTTATCGGAACAACAGCATTATATAATAGATTTGCCGCTTGGACTTCAGTAGCATATGCAACATATGGAAGGTTAGGATATTCACAAAATGCAGCAAAAGAGTTACAAAATGCACGTGTTATTGTAATAGGAAACAGCGGAACATATTTTCCTAGGGGAACCTTCACAACGGTGAGTGGATATTAAATAAGGAACAACCATTATTTTCAAAGCTGGTTAAAAATGGAGTTCTTTGGAGGGGTATTCATGAAAAGGGATAGTCAAAATAAGAAAAAAGTCCTTACACCAAAAGAAAAAGCACTTGACTCCTTATTTTTTGCAGGATTCTTTCAAGCAATTACTACTAATAAAGCTAACTTTAATAAAAGAGTATTATTATCTACGCTAATTATTTTAATCTCAACCTTTGCCCTATTAGTTACAATTTGGGTTTACTCTAATTTTTAGAGATTTGAATTAGACGTAAATAACTCAACTCAACTAAGAGTTTAAAAAGAGTTAGCCTATAACAAGTAGAATAACTCTTTTTTATCCTTAAAGTATAATGGCAATAAATTTTTACTAATATAAAAAATAACCATGATAAGGGGCTTGGCTCCCAGTGCTATAACGCTGGGGACTGGCCTCTTACTGCGTTATTTAAAACCTTAAAGATGTTAAAGACAAAAAGGGGAATGATTTGAAAAATCATTCCCCTTTTTGCTACTCTATATCTTCCCTCAAATCAACTTACTTCTTCAAGTCTTCTATTGAATCAATGTCCATGTAAGCCGGAACTACTAGTCCAAGCTTTGTACCATGTAAGTTTGATCCAAGGTCTTCAAACATGCCGTCGTATTCTGCGTAGTAGTCAGCATGTGTGGTTGGTAACCATGCACCGACTGTTACATCTGCGCTTCCATCAGCCACACCAGCCCACATTGGACCTGCATCAACTTGAATTAATTCTACTTTATACCCAACACTTTCTAGTACATTTTTCACAACATAAGAGCTAGCAATTACGTCATCCCATGCAACATATACTAACTTTATTTCTTCACCATCAACTTTGTTAACGCCTTTTGTCCATGTACTTACTAATTCTTCGTTTTCACTTACCCATTGAGCTGCTGCTTCTTCTGATTCAGCTCCCTCTTGAGTTAGCATCATAACACTCTCAAGGTCTGCTGGTTCCCAATTAAATTGATCAAGTAGTTTGTGTGCGTCTGGATGATCGTCAGCTAGTCCTAGGCGTGCAATTGTATGAACATCCTCTGCACCGCCATAAATTCCTTTTGGATCTTCTAGGTATTTAAGATCAAAGCTAGCAAATTTCCAGTGTGGACTCCAGCCTGTAACAATAATAGGCTCTTCTTTGTCATAAGCCTTTTTCAATGCAGCAGCCATCGCAGCACCAGAGCCTTCAATGACTTCCCAGTCCTCAAGTCCATATTCAGGTAGAACATTATCAATCGTTAACTTCATTAATCCAGCACCTGGATCAATCCCAACAATTTCATAATCTACTTGTTCGCCGACCGATTTGCTTGAGTCAGAACCTTCTTCTGATCCACCGCAAGCTGCTAATCCCATTGATAACGCAAATACTGAAGTTACTCCTAAAATTTTCTTAAACATTATAAAGTTCCCCCTTGTTTTTTCTTTCCTATATTTTGAGTGAATCGATCTAGTAAAATGGCAATGATTACAATAGCTAGACCTGCTTCAAAACCAATTCCAGTTTTTAATTGAGTGACAGCACGATAAACTTCTGTACCTAGCCCTGGTGCCCCTACCATTGAGGCAATGACAACCATAGATAATGCGAGCATGATACTCTGGTTAATTCCTGCCATAATGGTCGGCTTCGCTAGTGGAAGCTGTACCTTTAACAACTTTTGTTTTGTCGTTGATCCGAAGGCCTCAGTTGCCTCTATTAAATCAGCTGGTACTTGCTGAATACCTAGAATCGTTAAGCGGATCGTCGGTGGCATGGCGAAGATAACCGATGCAACGACTCCAGGAACAACTCCTATATTGAAGAAGAAGATCGCTGGTAACAAATAAACAAATGCCGGCATCGTCTGCATAAAGTCTAAAATCAGTGTAACAACTTGCTTCACTCGATGACTTTGTGATGCCCAAATCCCTAAAGGAATTCCTATAATAATAGAAATAAATACAGATGTTTTTACGAGGGCAACTGTCTCAAGCATTTCCTCCCATAAACCTAAATTATCAATTAGAAAAAGACCAATTAGTGCAAATAAGGCAATTCTTCTATCACAAATCCTCCAGGCTAGTGCACTTACAATAAAAATTAATAGAATGGTAGGTGGAAATGCTAGTATCGTTACAATACCGTCAACAAACCATTCCAAGCCTTCTGCAATGCTATCAAATAATCCCTCAAAAGTGACAGTTAGCCACGCAACAAATCTATCAACCCAATCGGCTAGTGGAAGTTTAGGTAATAGTCCATCCATCTACTTCACCTCCCCTAAGTCAGGAGTAGTTAATTGTTCATTGATATATCTCTCGTTTCCAGACAACGCCCCAATAACAGCTCCACGAACAACAATCCCCTTTAGACGCTTTTTCTCATCTATCACGGCAACTGGAATGGTTGCAGTCGAAACTTTTTCAAATAAATCTGTCAACAATGTCTCACTTTTAACGGTCGTTATATCTTTGTCAATGTATAATTCCATTGCCTGGTTGTCATCCGTGGCTTTAGAAGCATCCTGTGCCGTTATAGCTCCTAGTAAACTCTGTTTCTTGTCAACTACATAAATCGACGAAATCCCAAGATCCCTCATAAGCTTTAACGCTACACGTGCACCTTTTTCGATTTGAACAGTTTCAGCACGTTTCATAACATGCCCTGCTGTTAAAACCTTTGACAAATCTACATCTTCTACGAATCTAGCCACATAGTCATTTGATGGACTCATCAAAATTTCTTCCGGTGTCCCAATTTGGACAATATTCCCGTCCTTCATAAGGGCTATGCGGTCACCAATTCGAAGTGCTTCATCAAGATCATGGGTAATAAATACGATCGTCTTCTCCATACTAGACTGCAATTCTAGCAACTCATCCTGCATATCTTTTCGAATAAGTGGATCTAAGGCACTAAATGCTTCATCCATCAAAAGAATATCAGGATCATTTGCCAGCGCTCTTGCTAAACCTACACGCTGCTGCATTCCTCCACTAAGTTGACTAGGATATTGATGTGCATACCCCTTTAGTCCAACTAACTCAAGAGCCTCTGTGGCTTTCTTTATTCTTTCTCCCTTATCAACACCCTGTATTTCTAATCCATACTCTACGTTTTCCAAAACAGTTCTGTGTGGGAAAAGGGCAAACTTCTGAAATACCATACTAATTTTATTGCGGCGAACATTTCTTAGTTCTTCTTTACTCATCCTCACAACGTCACTACCATCAATATAGACCTCTCCGCTAGTCGGTTCAATTAGCCGATTTAGCAGTCTTACGAGAGTAGACTTTCCACTTCCTGACAAACCCATAATGACAAATATCTCACCTGGACTCACTTCAAATGAGGCACGATTGACCCCAACTGTTGATCCAGTTACTTTTAATATTTCTTCTTTTGACTTCCCCTCTTTTAGTAATTGCAATGCTTTCTTGGATGCTTTTCCAAAAATCTTTGTTACATTGCTTACCTTTATCTTTGGTTGTTTATTTTCCATTTTTTCACCTCTTCTGGATTACCTATGGGACTATTTAATTATAAGTCTCTTCCAAATCAAGGACAAACGGCATATTACGTCTTATTCGTTTATATTGTACGTACAGAATAAACTGTACGATATTTACTATGTATATACTTACAAATACGCTACTATTCTACTTTTTACACATGTATTCAATCCTTTACAATCGACGGGGGAATAGGTAATCTATAACTTATAACACCTACACACAGGATGTGATACTTAATGAATGACATTGAAAAACTAGAACGCTCGCGATCAAGAGTCATAGATGCTATTGCGCAAAATATGAATCTTTACGGGATTACCCCCTCAATCGGGCGATTATATGGTCTCCTTCTATTTTCAGGTGCCCCTCTTACTCTTGATGAAATGAAAGAAGAGCTTGGCATGAGTAAGACGAGCATGAGTACCTCTGTTAGAAGCCTCCTAGACCTTAATATGGTCGATAAGGTTTGGGTAAAAGGAGCACGAAAAGACTTATATGCAATAGAAGAAGACTGGCACCAATCCTTTTTTGATTTCTTTTCCATAAAATGGCGTGCAGGTATTTCCATGAATATAGTTGCCATTGAAAAATCAATGAAAGAATTAAAAGAACTACTAATTGATGAAGATGTTTCACAGGAAGTTCGTGAACTAGCCGAATTAGATACAACCAAGCTCCAGAACAGCCTTGAATACTATGACTGGCTGAATCGGTTAATTGATACTTTTGAGACACGAGAGATTTTTGATTTTGTTCCTAAGAAGGAAATTGAGAAGTAGAATCCTTAGCAACAAGCTGGAATTTCGAGCACTCAATTTTATAAATACAAAGAAGTGCCACCTCAGGTAGGTAGCACTTCTTTCAGTTACATGGTTAAAAATTTATTCCCGTTTAATGATCCTGAGATTCCACAGATAATAATTGCCAGCTCATTTTAGACCAATCTGCTTGCCAGCGTTCATACGTACCTATATATGTAGCTTTTAGAGTTTGAGAAGAGTTAGAAACGGATGTATCATCTGTTAAATAATGAATAAAGACAATTAACATTCTGACCTCGTTAGCCACTACTTCTAGGGGCGTTACACTCTCCACTTCATGACGTTGCTTCTACCTCTTACTTAATTCCATGCTCTTTGTAGAAACTTCATTGTTTTCATTATATACAGGGTAATTCGTAAGATAATCTTTTCTTTTACCCGCGGAATACCTTCACTAGATTGATTAAAAATTTATAATTCCTTTATGGACCAAAACATTTACTGTTCTTTTGTGTAGGTCCATTGTTTCTGTATTACACTGGATAAAATAATCTATTGGATCATGACGAATCGATGTGCAAATCGCTGCAGAATAACCAGTCAAACCGTGAAAATCAGAAGGTCTAAATTTAGCTGTCAGTTGGATTTACAAGAATTTCTTTATAATGTTTCTAGTCAATGTAACCAACTTCCTAGCTCCAAAATTCTTCAACAAAAAAGCATGACTTCCTGCATAAGAAGTCATGCTTTTACCAATTTTTATAATCACTTCCTGATTTTATACACAAGATTTGAATTATGGATACTCTCATCCACATTCTTCTATATTTCTACAAATCTTTAAAATGTTTTCACAACTACCTGTCCAATTAGCAATAGGATAATCGTAATCAACATAGCACGAGCAACGCTAAGTGGAATCTTGGGTAGCGTAGCCATACCAATTTGCGTCCCAATTGCCGCTCCGATTGCAAGCGCAATCGCATAATGCCACTCGACATACCCAGTTTGATAGAAAATAATAAATGCACCTGCACAGCTCCCAAAATTGAGTACCCTTGAGAGCTGAGCTGCTTTCACATACGAGTATTGCTCGCGCATGAAGTGAATAATTCCAAATGTGGACGACCCAGGCCCAAATCCACCATCGTAAATTGCAATAAAGAACGGGATGATCTTGCTTAGATATTTAGACTTCTGCTCTGTTTCCTGCGCTACACTTGCAACCCATTTTTTATTTTTCATTGTTACAAAAAGAGCAAAAACAAGTAGGACTAAAGCTGTTGTATTCATGGTCTGTTCACTTACACTAGTCGTAACAAGAGCTCCAGCGATCCCTCCGAAAAAAGCAATTAACACAATTGCTAATAATCCCTTGATTGAAAAAACTTTATGCTTCAACAAATACAGAATACTCGTAAAAGAAGCCACTCCGGAAGAAAATTTATTCGTCGCGATCCCAACCTGAATCGGAATCCCCACAAGCAACATCGCAGGTAGCGTAATAATCCCACCACCTCCAGCAAGCGTCCCAATAAAAGCCGAAACCATTCCAAGCCCCATCAATAACAAAAACGTCGTCATCCCATCATCATCCCTGCTGTTATATAATCCATTTATTATTATTCTAAAGTCCAAATCTACTGTTTCTTATCATAAAAGAAATCCAAACAAAATGATACAACCATATTTTAACGCTTTAAAGGAGTGGGGGACAGGCCCCCACTCCTTTAAAGCACTAAACCCAACCTCAATTAAAAAACCCCACTCTTCACCAAGAAGAGTGGGGTTCCTATCTTTTACAGCATTTCTGATGTTGTTTTTGCTTGCATGTGAAGCACTAGGTAGTCTGGTCCGCCTGCTTTGGAGTCGGTTCCTGACATATTGAAGCCACCGAATGGTTGGTAGCCAACGATAGCACCTGTACATCCACGGTTGAAGTAAAGGTTACCTACGTGGAAATCTTCACGTGCTTTTTCCATGTTGGCACGGTTGTTAGATATAACCGCTCCTGTTAAGCCGTACTCTGTGTTGTTTGCGATTTCAATTGCATGGTCGAAGTCACGGGCCTTGCAGAAGGCTACAACAGGTCCGAAGATTTCTTCCTTCATGATACGAGCGTTTTCATCTACATCAGCAAAGATTGTTGGTTGGACGAACCATCCTTTTGAATTGTCTCCCGCGCCGCCGTGAAGTAGCTTGCCTTCTTCTTTTCCGATTTCGATGTAGCTCATGATCTTGTCAAATGCACCTTGGTCATTAACAGGACCCATGAATGTGCCGTAAACCGAACAATCACCCATAGAAAGTTCTTTGGTTAACTCTACTGCACGATTTAATACTTGATCATATACATCTTCCACGATAACTGCACGGGAACAAGCTGAACATTTTTGCCCAGTGAATCCAAATGATGAAGCAACGATTGCTTTAGCTGCTAGTTCTAAATCAGCTTCCTTATCAACAACAATCGTATCTTTGCCACCCATTTCAGCGATTACACGCTTTAACCAAATTTGGCCTTCATGTACCTTTGAAGCGCGCTCATAAATGCGTAATCCAACATCACGAGATCCTGTGAAGCTAACGAAACGAGTGCGAGGATGATCGACTAAATAATCTCCTACTTCGGCACCGCTACCAGGAATGAAATTAACTACACCTGCTGGTAAACCTGCTTCTTCAAGCACTTCCATAAATTTAGCAGCTATTACAGGAGTTGTACTTGCTGGCTTTAATAAGACCGTGTTTCCCGCAACTACTGCAGCAGTTGTCATACCCGCCATGATTGCAAACGGGAAGTTCCAAGGAGAGATAATAACGCCTACTCCAAGAGGTATGTATCCAAAACGATTGTATTCAATTGGACGGCTTTCAACTGGAAGCCCATCTTTTAATTTTAACATTTGACGACCGTAGTATTCTAAGAAGTCAATGGCTTCAGCTGTTTCTACATCTGACTCATTCCAAGACTTCCCTGCTTCTTTTGTTAAAATTGCAGAAAACTCATGCTTGCGACGACGCATGATGGCAGCTGAACGGAAAAGAATATCCGCACGAACCTCTGGCTTCACTTTTCTCCACGTGTTAAAAGTTTCATCTGCAACCTTCATTGCTTGCTCTGCAAGATCACGGTTTGCCTTTGATACGCGACCGACCACTTCTGCTTTATTCGCAGGATTTACTGAGACAATTTTGTCATCTGTAGAGATACGCTCTCCACCGATAATGAGATCATAGTCTTTTCCTAAATAAGACTCAACAGTAGCAAGAGCCGCTTCATACGCTTTCTTGTTCTCTTCCACTGTAAAATCGGTAAATGGTTCATGTTTGTAAGGTACTACCAATGAATTTGCCCCCTTAAAGATTAAATAAAATAAATAAATTAAGACGAATCAATCTTTCATTTCGCCCTAGAAAAAAACGTTTTCATTCTACATTTCCTATTCTAACTGAGACCTTATGTTCTTTCAAATCTTTCACTCTAAAAAGTTATTGATAGATGTGAACAAACGGCTCTTCTTGCTTTACTTCACGGATAATCAATGCCTCAGGACCACCTATTGAAGAAATGTAACATTTGACAGAAAAGTAGTCTGGAAAATGCTCCATAATGAGCCCAGTTACATACTGAGTGAACCCGACTACTTCTGCTTTTCCATAAAATTGCATAGGAATTTCAATTGTTAGTTCTGTTAATTGCTCATCCTGATAAAATCCTCTTCCAATAACTCCCGTATAATTAGGGAAATATTCATCGATGTCTGCCTTAAAGTTAAGCATTCTTGTATGATCATCTCGGTAATTCTGCTCTGCTTCTGATGAAGGAAGCAGATAATATTCTTCATTTACAGTAGCCCATTTATCAATCGAATTTGATTTCGCTTTCACTTCAGCTACACTCAAAAAGCGTCCTGGTACAACCGAAGATCTTGCCTCCAGCTTAAAAAGTCCGATAACAATTGGGATATTTTCTAACCCTTCGATGGCTCTAATTCTCTTAATAACTTCATCAGCCATGAGTTTGCCTTGCTGCTCCAGTTCCCCATCAGTTATTGGAAACTCGCGTGAAAAATCATCCTCTTGCTTGTAATAGTGAACGGAGTTGAGAGCAAGTCCGATGGAGATACCGCCTAACTCCGCTTTCCCTTCGGCATCTTTAATAAGGTAATTTTGCTCTAACATATGGGATAAATACAACGGACTCTCTTCATTTATATCCTTAAGTGTTTTACCAGGAGCTTTAACTTTAACTGGATTTAATCCCAAAACATCACCTTCAGCACCTTCTAACTTATCCGCTGAGAGCTTACGCTTGAGCCAGCTTGATACCGTCAAGTTATCCAAGTATTGTCCATCCTGATATAAATAGTTATCGGATGAAAATGTATTTTGTGACATCCTCATTAATCCTGTCTCAAATTCATCAATATCAAGTCGGTTACTACTTTCTTTAACAACTAATCCCCTAGATTCACTTGCTTTAAAAGGCAATACCGTTCGATAATACTGATCTGAGATCTTATATTTTGGAACAATAGCGGTTTCCTTCGAATTGTCCGTTTCGCTTACAATCTCTTCATCTTTTTCAAACTTTGGCACACATCCACTTACGAAGAGGATGGCTATTATGAAGAATACCCCGAGTCTCCTCATCCTTCTTCACCCCTTTTTTTACGGCTCTATTCATAAAACTTTGCTGCTATAAGTTAGCGTTAAACCTTAAACAAGTCTAGTTCATCTCAACAAATTTATTTGAAAACAGCCTCATTTGTCTAGTTCTTGAATTAATCTCTCTTCATTCCAAATTTCTACTCCGTGCTTATTTGCTTGCTCTAGCTTGGAACCTGCCGCCTCACCAGCAATGAGCAAATCGGTATTCTTACTCACACTTCCGGCAACTTTTCCACCTAGTAATTCAATTTTTTCCTTTGCATCATTTCGTGTTAAAATTTCCAGTTTTCCTGTAAGCACGACTGTTTTTCCTGCAAAGAAAGAATCGATAGCTAAAATGTTTACGCGCTTGGGTCCAGTATATGACTGGTTAACACCAAGTTCTTTTAACTCTTCCAAAAGCTTTATAACCTCTGGCTTCCCAAAATAAGTAGCAATGGATTCCGCCATTTTCTCCCCAATTTCATTGACCTCTTCTAGTTCTTCTACTGTAACTTCTTGTAGCCTATCCATCATTTCAAATTGCTGTGCTAGAGTTTTAGCTGCTTTGGCACCTACATGACGAATGCCTAACCCGAAAAGTAATTTTTCTAAGGAGTTCTTTTTGGAGGCTTCAATAGCTTCTATTAGATTAGTAGCAGATTTTTCTCCCATCCGTTCTAATTCAATGAGCTGATCTTTTCGTAATCGGAAAATACCTGCTACGTCTTTTATGAGGTTTTCTTGGAAAAGCTGGCTAATGACACTCTCACCTAGACCATCAATATTCATTGCGTTCCTGGATACAAAGTGAATCAAGCCTTCTCTTATTTGGGCTGGACACATGGGATTGATACAACGAAGTGCCACTTCCCCTTCAAGGCGTAACAATTCACTCTCACACTCTGGACAATGAGTAGGCATCAGAAAGTCTTTTTCTTCACCTGTTCTTCGTTCTGGCAAAACATTGACCACTTCAGGAATAATATCTCCTGCTTTTTTCACCACAACATAATCCCCAAGCTTAATATCCTTCTCGCGAATTAAGTCTTCATTATGTAGAGATGCTCTTCTTACAACCGTTCCGGCTATTCGCACTGGCTCTAGAATAGCCGTTGGAGTGACCACTCCTGTCCGACCTATATTGAGCTCAATATCTATTAATTTTGTAATAACCTCTTCGGCTGGAAACTTGTATGCAATGGCCCAGCGTGGGCTTTTTGCCGTGAAGCCTAGTTCATCCTGCTGCTCCAGTGAGTCTACTTTGATTACAATTCCATCAATCTCATAAGCTAAAGCAGGCCTCTTTTCATGCCATTGTTCAATATATTGGATAACTTCCTCGATACCTGTAAATCTTTTACGTTCAGAATTGGTTTTAAAACCTAGCTCGTCTAACAAATCTAACCCTTTACTATGAGAAGTCACTCCTGTCTGACCCACATTTCCAATTCCATAGACATAGATGGATAAATTACGCTTTGCCGCTAGCTTCGGATCAAGCTGGCGTAAGGATCCTGCTGCAGCATTTCTAGGATTGGCAAAGGGTTCTTCATTTGCCTTTAGCTTGATATCATTTAATGCTTCGAACGATTTTTTCGGCATATAAGCCTCACCACGAACCTCTAAGCTTACAGGCTTTGATAGTCGTAAGGGAATGGAACGGATGGTCTTTACATTTTGAGTAATATCCTCCCCAACTGTACCATCACCGCGTGTTGCACCTCTTATAAAAAGTCCATCTTCAAATTGTAACGAGACAGCTAGACCATCTATTTTAAGCTCACACGTATACGACACATCCTCGCCCACGCCTTGTCTGACACGACGATCAAAGTCACGAAGATCGGCTTCATTAAATGCGTTTCCTAAACTAAGCATTGGCGTGTTGTGTTCCACTTTTTCAAAAACAGATAATGGTAGTCCTCCTATCCGCTGGGAAGGAGAATCCACAGATAGAAGATCTGGATTCTCTCCCTCAAGACGAATAAGCTCTTGCATGGCCACGTCATATTCAGCATCTGATACTGATGGTTTGTCTAGAACATGATATTCATAATTCCAATTGTTTAAGAGATTCCGAAGCTCTTTTACCTTAGTCTTTATTTGCTCAGACATACACTCACTCCTTTAAGGTGACTTAGCATGAACTTAGGATTTTTCAATCGGGGCAAATTTGGCCAATAACCGCTTTATGCCTGTTGGACTTGGAAAGGCAATATCCAATTCCTTGGATTCACCTTCACCTTTGACGCTTACAACAGTACCAATTCCCCACTTTTTATGTGTCGCTTTGTCTCCTACTCTCCACCCAATCGATTCTCCACCAGTCGTATTCGCAACAGGACGCATAACAGGCGGACGTCGCTCAGGAAGAGGACGAGCTGCTGAACCCGAGAATGGAGATGCCTTTGCTTTTTCTAGATGTGCTTTCTCAAGTAAATCTTCTGGAATTTCAGAAATAAAGCGTGACACTGGATTCATACTTGTACGGCCAAATAACGTACGCATTTCAGCATTTGTAATATATAAATTTTTCTCTGCCCTTGTAATTCCGACGTAAGCTAGGCGTCGTTCTTCTTCCAACTCTGCCTCATCAAAAAAGGAACGGCTATGAGGAAACACGCCTTCTTCCAACCCCATTAAAAAAACAACTGGGAATTCTAATCCTTTAGCAGCATGCAACGTCATTAATACCACATTGCCTTGATCATCTTTTTCATCTTCATTTAAACGATCTAAATCAGATATAAGAGCTAAGTCCGTTAAGAAGGAGATAAGACTTTTCTCTTCGTTTTTCTCTTCAAAATTCTTTGTAACGGATAGAAATTCTTCTATGTTTTCTAAACGGCTTTGTGCTTCAATTGTCTTTTCATTTCTTAACATGTCTCGGTATCCTGTTTTATCTAGTACTTCGTTTACTAGCTCGGTTACAGATAAAAACTCTTGCATCTGAACCCAATTTCTTAGCTGATCACGAAATTCAACCAATGCATGCGTTACTTTACCACTTAAACCAACTAGTTCCACCATCTGCAGCTCTTCATAAATGGACATATCATGTAAAGCAGCATAGTTAGCAATCTTATCGAACGTTGTGGAACCAATTCCTCGTTTAGGCACATTAATAATACGCTCTAAACTTATATCGTCATCCGGATTAGCAATCAAACGAAGATAAGCAAGAATATCCTTAATTTCTTTACGATCATAGAATTTAGTTCCGCCCACAATGTTATAAGAAATATTCGATTTTAAAAGAACTTCCTCCATTACACGTGACTGGGCATTTGTTCGATATAGAATAGCAAAATCCGAGTATTTTCCGTTTCTTGCATCAACTAGCTGCTTAATTATTCCAGCTACAAAATAGCATTCATCCTGCTCATTTGAACCACGGTAATACACAATTTTGTTACCTTCTGGGTTTTCAGTCCAAAGCTTTTTCGGTTTCCGGTTGGCATTTTTTTCAATAACTTCATTCGCCGCTTGTAAAATACGTTTTGATGATCGGTAATTTTGCTCGAGCAAGATGACTCTTGCTCTTGGATAGTCTTTCTCAAAAGAAAGAATATTACCAATATCCGCCCCGCGCCAACGATATATCGACTGATCGGAATCCCCGACAACACATAGATTTTGGAATCGACTAGCCATTTGCTTAACTAGCATATATTGAGCTTTATTCGTATCCTGATACTCGTCCACATGAATATACTGAAACTTACGCTGATAGCTTTCTAATACCTCCGGAACTCTCATAAAAAGATGGAGAGTTGTCATAATGAGATCATCAAAATCTAATGCTTGATTTTTCCGCAGACGCTTTTGGTATTCCGTGTAAACACTTGCCACAATACTCTCATATGGTCCTGCCGCCGTCTTTACATATTCCTCAGGTGTGACTAGTTCATTTTTTGCACCACTGATTGAACCTAGCATACTTCTAGGCTCGAATTTTTTTGTGTCTATATTCTTATCCTTTAAGACATTTTTAATAACAGATAACTGATCTGTTGTATCAAGTATAGTAAAATTCCGGCTATAGCCTAATCGATCAATATCACGACGCAAAATACGTACGCACATCGAGTGAAAGGTTGAGATCCAGATATCTTCAGCGACCCCACCCACTATTCTAGCCACACGCTCTTTCATTTCACGTGATGCTTTATTAGTAAATGTAATGGCCAATATATTCCACGGAGCTACGCCCTTTTCAGCCATTAAGTAGGCAATTCTATGGGTTAAAACTCGGGTCTTTCCACTTCCTGCACCTGCCATCAATAGTAATGGACCGTCTGTATGCTTAACTCCTTCTTGTTGCTCTGGGTTTAATCCTGATAAGAGTTTATTACTAATAAATTGCATTTCTCCACCGCCTAACCGTATTAATCAACGAACACTTGTTCTTTATTTTATCATACTATAGTACCTTCTAAAAAGCTAGAATTACCCCTTAACTGCTTTTACAGTTGCTAATGCTTCTTCAAGATTTTCATACAAAACATTTCCGACGACAACCGTGTGAGCAGCCTTTGCCATTTCCCTTGCTTGCTCGGCGGTTTCAATGCCCCCACCATAAAAAAGTCTCGTGTTCTCAAGGACTGTTCTTACCTTATTCACTAAGAGTGGATCACCGTAAATCCCACTATATTCTAAATAAAAAATCGGCAGGCGAAATAGCTTGTCCGCCATTCTAGCATAGGCGATAACTTCTTCATCATTTAAGTCAGTCTTCGCTTCTGTGATTTGAGCGACCTTGGAATCAGCATTGAGTACACAATACCCCTCGGCCATAATTTCATCCCAATTCATCATATCCCCGAACTCCAACAATGCTTCATGCTGCAAGTCCAAAATCCACTTTCGGTTTTGGCTATTCAATACGGTCGGTACAAAATAGAAATCATATCCTGGGGTTATTGAATCAATCGTAGATACCTCGAGCACACAAGGAACCGCATATCGCCTAACTCTCGCTAGCATATGAAGAACATTATCCTCTGTAATCCCGTCGCTACCACCAATGATCACTGCATCTGTTCCCGACTCGCAAATTTTATCTAAATCTCTATCGCTTAGTTCTTTATTAGGATCAAGCTTAAAGATATGTTTCCATTCCTTTATATCGTACATAATTGTTCCTCCACATTTCTTATCCATTTTAACATTATATCAAATTGAAGCTAAAAACACCTTTTGAATCTGAAGGTAAGTTATTGGGAAATTTTTCGGGGAAACTGGGGCATGTTCATATTAATAAAGCGGGGCTTTGTGAAAATGTCTAATCGTTGAAAAACAATTAATTGCAAATATATATGATTAGCGCTGCCCAAACTCTTAAAATAAAAAAGCAGTACCCGAAACGGCACTACTTCTTCACTAATTCATCCCTGTCTATTGATAATGGGGGCTGCTCGAGCCAGCCGAAGCTGATGGCAAGTCTTGCTCCTTTTTCTCCGTACATAATACTCTCAGCTGTTAATTTTATATACATAGCTCCTATATCTCGTCTCTGACTAGAAGCAAGGGCTATACCGTAGTTTCCAATACCACCCGTTGTAGCATGGCCATTATGCTGTAGCATTAATTTATCTGAAAAAACCGGTTTAATACAATCACTTATCTCCGGATTCCATAATTGAGGAAGAACTAAGGGATCATTTTCCATTAATTTCGAAAGGGATTCAATATGATTTTTAGCTATATTTATTCCGTCCTGGAAATAGTTTTTAAGCTTCTTTTCCTCAGTTGTCTGACTAAATGCTGTTAATAATGCAGAACCAAGCATATTCGTTTCAATATTTGAGAATATATTGGAGATTTCAATAGATGTTAAGGGACGATCTTCCCCAAACCATTCTCCGAGAAATGCTTTGTCATGAATAAAATCTATCTTTTTCGGAACTGGAATACCTGGAGGACGGCTAGTTAAACCCTTTTCTAACATCAAATCTACTGTTTTATTGAATAGCTCAGTATCCTCGTGAATACAATGCATGAAGTATTTTCTAACATCATCACGATGCGAATTGGAGAATGCTATTGAAAAATTTGCAAGTCCTCCTCGAATTGCTAGCCTTAAGTAGTACAAATAAAATTGATCGGAAAATAAACGAGGTGCGTCTAGGTTCACATCCTGTGGCCCAAACCCCTGAGGTATAGGGAAGTTTTCTTTTATAAATATGTCCTTTACTTCCTTGGCGTGTTTTGTTGCAAGATCCAAGCCATGCAATAGCACACTCTCAATATCCTTATCCTCAACATTGCGGAGAAAATGCTCAAATACACAAATCAACATGGTATCCCCAATATAATTCGACCAGAGAAACGACATCTCTGCTGTTGATAAACCTACCTGATCATGATGTACTTCCATATTAACCGACTCCCTTCTTTACCAAATTCATATAGGTAGTTTGCCTCTATTTAGGAAAATTATGAAGATTTATGGTCTAAATAAGAAAAAAATCAACGAATAAGTATCGTTGATAATCTCAAACTATTTCTTTTCCGGTTCATATAAACGCTCTAATGCCATTTGATAGGCATCATTCCCGTAGTTTAAACAACGTTTTACACGAGAAATTGTAGCTGTACTTGCACCAGTTTCTGCTTCTATCTTATGGTAGGTTAGTCCATCTCGAAGCATCCTAGCAACCTCTAAGCGCTGAGAAAGAGACTGAATTTCATTTACCGTACAAAGATCATCGAAAAATCGATAACATTCTTCGAGATCGTTTAATGAAAGAACAGCCTTAAACAATTGATCCAGTTCTTTTCCACGCAGTTTTTCTATTTGCATATGGTTAACTCCTTAAGTTTTATTAAAATAAGATTAGTTTGCTGAGATCACTGAAACCATGTCCAAATTCGGTACTAGATTTATCCATGTCTTACCAGGGACTAAACCTACAACTTGACTATTTGAATAAGGGACGATTCTGCCATTCACATTCTTCCATTCTACTTCCATCTTTTTACCCTTCTGCAATAAATACGCATTACCACCAGAAGTCAAATCAATGTCATTTCGTCCTGCATCATCAATGATTTCGTGAGATGCTTCTACAATCAATATATTATCTAGATAAACAGGTTCTTTTGAATCTAAATCTTCTGTAAGCTCATCCATGCTGTAGCGTAAATATCTTCCAACGCTCGAATCAAACTTGTAATCAACAATTGAAAAATCACTCTTGGAATAAGCAACTCGAACATCTCCAGTTTCATCACCTTGAATGGCTCCAACTTCATCTTCATTTAAAAAGGTAAGTGGTTCTAGGTCATGTGTTGTGGCCACATTATTATCCTCTGCACCCTTCATGACATTCTCAAAGGTAATATAAGAATTATGAGGAGCTTTCCTGAATTCAGCTCGCTTGAATAAGGTTCCATCATAGATCATACCGTTTATATTATCTACTACACCTGTTTCTAGTAGCTGTTGTGCATCGGGACTATAACCATGAGCGATATAGAAAGCATCAAACCCAGTGCTGAGCTTTACGTAGTAATCTCTAGCACTTCTAACTGGTCCTATTGTTTCTGGCATCTCGCTTTGAAAGATGGCTAGAAATCTCGTAACATTTCCTTCTGCCAACACTTCATAGACGATATCTGCTTTATGTAGACCGGATTGAGGGCGCGCCTTGGGATGATTGTTCACCATTACCGCAATAGTTCGCTGATTGATAGGTTCATTTGTTCCTAAACCTGTTAACGGATGCATCTTTTTATACGTTTCTTCATTTTCAACATTCTCTTCGGTCTCTTCGGTCTCTTCTGCTTCAATTGGCTCCGTGCTTGCAGGAGCAGCCTCATCTTTTGAACAAGCAACTGCTACTAGAAAAAGGAGAAATAGGGCGACTAGGTAGAGGATACGTTTCATTTGAGACACAACCTTTTCTAATTTAGTGAAATTATCTACTAAAAATCGAATGATTCTGTTGTTTTATTAGTATGAAATCTCTTGAATACCACTTTTACATTTTAACGCATTATGGTAGGAAAGAGTACCATTTTCTTCATGACATCATAGATTCCGACAGGCGTAATTCTAATATAAGGAAGATGTGTCGATGATAAAAATAACAATGTATAAACTGGGTCCATATAGGGATAGCCTTTGTCCTTCATCAATGATTTGAATTGTTTTTCAATCGGAATTAACTCCTCTAAAGAAAGCATCGACATTCTTCCGCCTATTGGTAAGCTTAGCTCATAAATAATTTCTCCTTCTTCAACGAGAACAATTCCTCCCCCGAGCTCTTTCATCCGACCAAAAGCGAGGAGCATATCCTGTTTTCGTTTACCGATGACAATATAATCGCCTGTATTCGAATAAGAGCTTGCTAGCCCATGCACATTCTTTGCAAAGCCCTTTATGAAGGTATTAATCCTCCATTTTCCTTTTTGATCAATAAGTAAGAGGAAGCTTTCATCATGATCTTCTGATAGGTTGTCTACAGAACTGTCGAGCATTATGGTATACGGCTTCATAATGACTGCGTTCTCCATTTTCATCCCGAGTTTTATTGAAAACTGGAGATCCTCAACTGATAAATTCCAATCGATGGCAAGTGGTCCTAAACCACTACTCTCCCAGCTGAAAGGCTCATCTACATAAGTTGGTTTACCATCATACTTCAACCATTTTCCCTTTGCTAAAACATGAACTGGGGTAGGTACTTCTTTTGAGGTAAGGAAGTTAATATTTGCGACTCTACCTGTTGCAATTTGCCCTAAGATACTTTCCATATGATAATATTTTGCCGCGTTATAAGAGCCCATATGATAAGCATCGATTAGTGGGATGCCACTCTCAATCGCCATTTTAATCATATAGTCTATAACTCCTTGCTCGTAAAAAGAGGGTGTTGAACCATCTGTAGTGAAGAGTAATGAATCATAACTCTGTAGCTGTAATTCCTTTATTTCCTCTAATAAAAAAGGTAAATCAGGACGAATAGAAGAGTAACGAAGAGACACCGTATACCCGTGTAGTAGTCTATTGTATATATCACTTCCAGAAAGAGATTCATGATCACAATCGGTTCCGAGTAGCTTCATTTTTGCGAGTGTTCGCTCAGACGCCCCTGGGAAATGGCCTTCAATCCGCTTTTTTTGATACTTCGCTTCTTGTATCCACTGAAGCATTCTATCATCGCCTTGAAGCAGTTTGGGCCAACCGGTTAGTTCACCACCTTGAATTACATCCTCCCGTTCGAGCCAAGCTTTAATATTTTCAGAAGAGAATAGTTCCTCTTCATTTACCAGCTGTGATTGAGAATCAAATCGACACCACCAATAGATAGTCTGAGGTAGCTTTTGAAAGTCATCCATCAAAGAAAACGCTTTCTTTTTTGGTAACTGCAAAAACATGACGAGGTTATCATTTATCAAAGTCGTTGTTCCAAACATAGATGCATATTGGGCTAGAGAGTGGGGATTATATAATTGAAATGGATGGGCATGTGGCTCAATATACCCTGGAACAAGAAAAAGATCTGAGCAATCAAACGTCTCTGTATGTACATCAGCATTCGGTAATTGGTCACCTATATATACTATACGGTCTTCATAAATCCAAATGTTCGCTTTCAACCATTGCTTGAGTCCCGAGTGAAGAAAAGTGGCATTCGTTAAGAGTATTGTCGGTGAATACTTACCATCGATGATTTCAACATGCTTACGTAATTCTTGATTTCTCCAGCGAAATTTTGGGTCGTACATCCACATTCCTCCATCCAGTCAGCTTCTTTTTTTATCCTAACATAAGTCACAAGGTAAAGCAGTAAACAAATTTAGAAAAATAAGTAAACTTACAAGAGGTGTAAAAATGAAACCCAATATTGGAATAGTTAATGCATTAATCCGACTAACATGTGGCTTCACAATGCTTGCTTGGGCAACAGCTAAACTTTCAAGACGACCTCATAACGAAAGCTATTTGATGATTGCCATGATTGCAGCACTGAAAATCGGAATGGGTATTGTTAGATTTTGCCCAGTAACGTATGCCTACCATCAATTTCAAGAGCAACAGCAACTCGAGCAAGAGCAGGAACATAATACGGCATTTAATCCGACATGAATCCTGTGAACAAGCATGGTTTGTGTTGCTAGAATGGCTTCTGATGGAATAATCACTTAATCTTTTTTCCAGGTCTATGAGCCAAATTCACGATCCTATATGCCAAACTATTGGTTCTATGTGTAAGCACTTACTATAGAATCAATAGCTTACAATTCAAACAAAAACCCCCTTGCTACGAACAGCAAGGGGACTAATTAAGGAGTTGATCCTATGTTTTGGGAGTATGTGACGGATATGTCATTTGTTCTCGCTTCTGTTATTGGTGGTATTGTTGCCATTTGTTTTGTATTTATTAAACGGAAACGCGTGAGATAGCTTTTGCACCAATATCATTGCGGTAGAAGACATGTTCTGATTGGATATGCTGAAGCTGTTCATATACTTGATTCTTCGCTTCATTTATCGTTTGTCCAGATGAGGCTACTACTAGAACACGGCCTCCATCTGTTACAAATTGACCATCAAGAATTGCGGTTCCAGCATGGAAAACCCGAGCACCCGTTATATTTTCTAATCCAAGTATCAGATTTCCCTTATCATAAGCCTCTGGATAGCCTTTTGAAGCCACGACGACACCTACTACTGCCTCTTTTGACCAGTTAATCGTAGGCTCTTTTCCTTCTAACAAATCTCTCATTACTTCAACGAGATCACTTTCTAATCTTGCTAACACCACTTGTGTTTCTGGATCTCCAAACCGTGCGTTAAACTCAATGACCTTTGGCCCATCTGTCGTTAGCATCAACCCAGCATACAAGACACCTGTAAAAGGGGCACCATCTTTTATCATTCCATTTACTGTTGGCTTTAGGATCGTTTCAATTGCAACGTTCACAACCTCATTACTAATTTGTGGTACAGGAGAATAGGCACCCATGCCACCCGTGTTTGGGCCAAGGTCTCCGTCAAAAGCCCGTTTATGGTCTTGTGCAATTACCATTGGATATACTTTTTCTCCATGAACAAAGGCCATTAACGAGAATTCTTCGCCTTCTAAGTATTCCTCTATGACCACTTGTGTACTAGCCTGACCAAATTTTTCTTCCACCATCATCATTTCAATGCTCGCCAATGCTTCTTCTAGCGTCATAGCGACGACAACACCTTTTCCAGCAGCAAGCCCGTCTGCTTTAATCACAATAGGTGCTCCCACTTTTTCTACATATGCTTTGGCTTCGGCGTATTCAGTAAAGGTTGCATAGGAAGAAGTTGGAATTCCGTATTTCTTCATTAAGTCTTTTGCAAAAGCTTTACTACCTTCGATTGCCGCTGCATGACTACGTGGTCCAAAAACTTGGAGCGCTTCCTCTTGAAAACGGTCAACAATTCCATTCACTAATGGACCTTCAGGACCGATAACCGTTAATTCAACCACATTCTCTTTAGCAAAAGCAATAAGGGCTTCATGGTCGTTTTCATCAATTGGAACTAAAGTCGCCACATCAGTCATGCCTGGATTACCTGGAGCAACAAAAACATTTTTTACGAGAGGGCTCTTGGACGCCTTCCAAGCAATGGCATGCTCTCTTCCACCTCGTCCTACTATTAACACATTCATGATTCGCCCTCCTTTTTTAATGTTTAAAGTGCCTAATCCCTGTAAATACCATGGTCATACCGTATTCATCTGCTTTCTTAATTGAATCCTCATCACGGATAGAGCCACCTGGTTGAATAATAGCTGTTACCCCCGCTTTTGCTGCTGCTTCAACGGTATCATCCATTGGGAAAAAGGCGTCAGATCCTAAGGCTGAGCTGGTTGCCTGTTCACCCGCTTGCTCAATGGCAATTTTTGCTGCACCCACACGGTTCATTTGACCAGCACCGATTCCAATCGTCATTCCATCCTTTGCTAAAACAATCGCATTGGACTTTACATGCTTGACGACCTTCCATGCAAGCTTTAAGTCTTCCCATTCTGAATCAGTCGGTACCCTTTTTGTTGGGATGGAAATAACTGCATCTTCAAATGATAGGTGGTCACTTTCTTGAACCAGTACACCACCACTTACCGTAGTTAAACGCGTTTCAATTTTCGAATGAATTTCTACCTCGACCTGCAGTAAACGAAGGTTCTTTTTTGACGAAAGAATTTCAAAAGCTTCATCTGTAAAACCAGGAGCTATCACGATTTCAAGGAAGATCTCCTTTAGCTTGATGGCTGTTTCAGCATCAATTACACGGTTTGCTGCAACGATTCCACCAAAGATTGAAATAGGATCTGCTTCGTAGGCTTTGTCATAAGCAGAGCTAATCGTTTCCCCAACACCCACTCCACAAGGATTCATATGCTTCACCGCAACGATGGCAGGGTCTTTGAACTCCTTTACAATTGTGAGTGCAGCGTCCGCATCGTTAATATTGTTATAGGAAAGCTCCTTACCATGTAGTTGTTTAGCTGAAGAAATGGAGCCCTTAGTTGGGATAGACTTTTGATAAAATGCTGCTTTTTGATGTGGATTTTCACCATAACGTAGGTCCTGTTTCTTTTCATAAGTAACAGTTAATGATTCGGGATTTTCTTCCTCTACTAGGTTTGTTAAGTACTCACCAATTAATGCATCATAGCCAGCTGTATGACGGAAAACCTTAGCAGCTAGACGTTGCTTCGTCTCAAATGAAACTTCATCATTAGTTGTAAGTTCATTTACTACTTTTTCGTAATCTGACGGGTCCACTACAACAGTCACAAAACGATGGTTTTTTGCAGCTGATCTCAGCATAGAAGGTCCACCAATATCAATATTTTCAATTGCATCCTCATAGGACACATCTGGCTTTTGGATTGTTTCTTTAAATGGGTATAAATTCACGACAACTAAATCAATTGGCTGAATTCCATGTTCTTTCATGGTTTTAACGTGCTCTTCATTATCACGAATTCCTAGAAGTCCACCGTGGATCATCGGATGAAGTGTTTTAACACGACCATCAAGCATTTCGGGGAAACTTGTAACCTCGGAAATCCCAGTTACATTTACTCCGTTTTCTTCTAGTAATTTACTTGTCCCACCCGTTGAAATTATTTCTACCCCAAGCTCAGTTAGCTTTTGGACAAAAGGAATTAACCCTTCTTTATTAGAAACACTTATAAGTGCTCGTTTATTTTTCATGTATGTTGCCTCCCATTACTAATGCTTGTATGGTTTTAGGGTAAAGCTCATGCTCGATCACCTGAATTTTTGCTTGCAGGCTTTCATACGTATCAAGACTATCGATCTTGATCGCTTCTTGATCAATAATCGGTCCTGTGTCCATTCCAGCATCCACAAAATGAACGGTCACACCAGTCACTTTAACACTTGCTGAAAATGCTTGACCTATCGCATCTTTTCCTGGAAATGCTGGCAAAAGGGATGGATGGATGTTAACAATTTTCCCTTCATAGGCTTGCAGCAGAGTGGTTCCAACTAAACGCATATAGCCTGCTAAAATAACCCAATCTACTTCGTACGTTTGTAGAACTTGGAGAATCGCTTCTTCATACTTCTTCTTTGATTCATAGGATTTTGGAAAAAAAGAGAAAGTAGGAATACCCTCTTTCTCGGCTCTTTTAATTACTTTTGCATCTAGCTTATCACAAACTAGGAGCCTTACTTCTACTTGTAATGTGCCATTTTTAATAGAGTCCACAATGGCTTGAAAATTGCTACCTGAGCCTGATGCGAATATGGCTATTCGCTTCATGTTAAGGAACCTCCTCCAAATGTGACCCCTGATCCTTCTTTAACACGTCCAATGATATAGGCTTTTTCACCTTGGGATTCTAAAGATTGGATTACTGGAATAAGGTTATCCTGATCAACGGCGACCACCATTCCTATTCCCATATTAAAAATATTGTACATTTCTTCTTGTGTGAGATTACCTTCCCTTTGTAGCACGTCGAAAATGGGAGGAACTGGCCACGAACCATGGTCAATCTCTACACCACAATTTTCTGGGAGCATTCTCGGGATGTTTTCGATGAATCCGCCACCTGTAATGTGAGCCATTCCCTTAAGTGTGTAGTTTTTCATTGCGTGTAAGAGTGGTTTGACATAAATACGTGTCGGGGTAAGTAGTTCGTCCCCTAGTGTTCCTTCTAATCCCTCGACCTGGTCTCCTAAAGAATACCCTGCTTTCTCAAGGAGAATTTTCCGAACTAAAGAAAAGCCGTTACTATGAAGTCCACTAGATGTTAGACCAATTAAGCAATCACCTGGTTGAATGGTTTCCCCAGTAATGATCTTGGATTTTTCCACAGCTCCAACAGCGAAACCAGCAAGATCATATTCCTGCTCGTCATACATACCAGGCATCTCCGCCGTTTCTCCACCAACTAATGCACAGCCCGCTTGTTCGCATCCATCAGAAATACCCTTCACAATCGCTTCAATCTTCTCAGGAAGTGCCTTGCCACATGCAATATAATCCAAGAAAAACAAAGGCTCAGCGCCTTGAACAACTATATCATTCACACACATCGCAACCGCATCAATCCCAATCGTATCATGTCGATCCGCCATAAAAGCCAGCATCAGCTTCGTCCCTACACCATCAGTCCCAGAAACAAGAACCGGTTCCTTAAGGCCTAGTCCAGACAAATCAAACATGCCACCGAATCCGCCAATACTACTCATCACACCAGAACGCTTTGTCCGCTCCACATGCTTCTTCATCCTAGCAACCGCTTCATAACCAGCCTCAATATCCACTCCAGCGTCCTTATACGAACTAGCCATCCAACTAACCTCCAGTGCAATAAAAAACTTTACTGCTTTAAAGGAATGGGGGCCAGGCCCCCATTCCTTTAAAGCGCTAAACCAAACTGTGCTTAAAGTATCTTTTCTAGCATTTTTCGTATGGGTGCACGGTGTCGGGGTAGATTTCGGTTGGGTATTTTCCCGTGAAGCATGCCATGCATTGTCCCTTGTTTTCGTCTTGGTCTGGGCGTCCGATTGCATTTAGTAATCCTTCATTGCTTAGGAAGGATAATGAATCTGCACCAATTATTCTGCGGATTTCTTCAATGGAATTTGATGAAGCAATCAGTTCATCCTTTGTTGATGTATCAATTCCGTAATAACATGGATTCTTGATGGGAGGTGAGCTGATTCGTACGTGTACCTCAGTTGCTCCAGCATCCCGAAGCAATTGTACAATGTGACGACTCGTTGTCCCACGAACGATCGAATCATCAACCATTACTACCCGTTTCCCCTCAACAATTCCACGAACTGGGGATAATTTCATTTTCACGCCTTGCTCACGTAAGGATTGTGAAGGCTGGATAAAGGTTCTTCCTACATAGCGGTTTTTAATTAAACCTAGTTCATACGGAATGCCCATTGACTCTGCATATCCAATTGCCGCAGAAATACTAGAATCCGGTACACCAGTAACTACATCAGCCTCGACAGGTGCCTCTAATGCAAGCCATTTACCTAAATTTTTGCGTGCACTATGAACGTTAATTTGGTCCACATTACTATCAGGTCTCGCAAAATAAATATACTCCATGCTACAAATGGCACGGTGTTGGACACCCGAAAAGCGTTCTGAACGGATTCCCTCATCCGAGATAATAATCAATTCTCCTGGCTCAACTTCACGCTCAAATGTTGCTCCAACCACATCAAAAGCACATGTCTCAGATGCAACTACGTAAGCATCTCCTAACCGCCCTAGTGATAATGGACGCATTCCTAACGGATCAAGAGCAACCATCATTTCATTCTCAGTCATAAGTAAGAAAGCATATGCACCCTTTAACATAGACAGTGCGTTCTTCATTCGTTCTGAAAGAGGGAGGTTTCCACCACGTTTAATCAAATGGGCTAAAACCTCTGTATCTGATGTTGTTTGAAAAATACTCCCCTGACCTTCTAGCTGATGCTTTAAAGCTGTCGCATTTACTAAGTTCCCGTTATGGGCAAGAGCAAGCCCACCACTTTGGGAGTGGAACAGAAGTGGCTGGACATTTTCATACCCACCACCACCTGCAGTTGCATACCGCACATGACCAATCGCAGCTTTTCCGTAAAGATCCTGCATCACATCCTGCTTAAATACCTCAGTAACCAGACCTAAACCTTTAACACCCTTTAATTGCTCTCCATTGGAAACAACAATTCCTGCACCCTCTTGTCCTCGATGCTGAAGACTATGCAAGCCATAGTAAGTGATTTGAGCAGCATCTGAATGTCCCCATATTCCAAAAATGCCACACTCTTCGTTTAAGCCTTTGATTTCAGCAGACATGGGATTGCTCCTCTCCAAATTGCGGATAATGAATCCACTGTTGCGTTAATGACCGCCGTGTTTTCCATTCGAATAACCAGCTTAGGTACATTTGTTACTGTTCCAACCAAAACTGCCTCAACACTATCTTCAAAGCGCTCCTTATCCTCAGAACTTACTGTCACAACAAAACGGGATTGAGTTTCACTAAATAAAGCTACGGTGGCATTTCCTTCTAGCTCAACATCTGCCCCTAATGTAGTCCCGAAAACGGATTCAGCAAACGCTACTCCGAGTCCTCCTTCAGAGACATCATGTGCAGACCGAACGTATCCAGCGCGGATGGCAGATAATAATTGGGATTGTCTAGTCGCTTCCTTTTCAAGATCAAGCTCAGGAGCACGCCCAAAAATACGTCCATATGTCATTTTCTGAAGCTCACTACCACCGAATTCAGCAACCGTTTCCCCAATTACATAGATTAAATCTCCATCCTTTTTAAAGGCTTGAGTCGTTATATGGTCAATATCTTGAATCAACCCAACCATACCAACTGTTGGCGTTGGATAAATGGCTGTTCCGTTCGTTTCGTTATATAAAGAAACATTCCCGCTTATAACAGGTGTATTCAATTTCGTGCAAGCAGCACTCATTCCATCTACTGCTTTTTCAAGCTGCCAGAAGATCTCTGGCTTTTCTGGATTTCCAAAGTTTAGACAGTCTGTTATCGCGATAGGTTCAGCTCCCGAACATACAACATTTCGTGCCGCTTCTGCTACTGCGATTTTCCCACCAACCTCTGGGTCTAAATAAATATATCTAGAATTACAATCCGTTGTCATGGCCAATGCTTTTCTCGTTCCACGAATACGAACAACCGCTGCATCTGATCCCGGTGACACGACTGTATTCGTTCTCACCATATAATCGTACTGGTTGTAAACCCATTCCTTACTCGCAATCGTTGGCTGAGCTAACAGCTTGAATAAGGTTTCTTGAACATCGTCAACAGCAGGAATGTCATTCTCCATCGCTTGGAATTCACGGTAGTATTCAGGCTCGCTTGATGGCTTATGGTAAACCGGTGCATCCTCTGCTAACGCATCAACTGGAACTTCGGCAACAACCTCGCCATGATGAACCAAACGTAGCATTTTATCATCTGTTACAACACCGATCGCCACTGCTTCTAGATCATATTTCATCACAATATCTTGAATCTCTTGCTCGCGGCCCTTTTCAACGACAACGACCATTCTTTCCTGCGATTCAGAAAGCATCATCTCATAAGCCGTCATACCCGTTTCACGCTGCGGCACAAGATCAAGATTCATCTCAATACCTGATCCGCCTTTACTTGCCATTTCAGCTGATGAAGACGTTAAACCTGCCGCACCCATATCTTGAATCCCAACCATTGCATCACATTTCACAAGCTCAAGACATGCCTCAAGAAGAAGCTTTTCCATAAATGGATCGCCAACCTGAACAGCTGGGCGCTTTGCTTCTGATTCTTCGCTCAGCTCTTCTGAGGCAAAAGTGGCACCATGAATCCCGTCACGACCTGTTTTCGCCCCAATATACATCACGGTATTGCCAACACCAGATGCCACACCTTTTTTAATGTCTTTATGTTCAATTAACCCCACACACATCGCATTCACAAGTGGATTCCCCTCATAAGAAGGGTCAAACTGAATCTCCCCGCCCACAGTTGGAATACCCACACAGTTACCATAGCCAGCAATACCCGCTACGACATTTTCAAATAAGAATCTCATACGAGGAGTTGTTAATTCTCCAAAACGCAACGAGTTTAATAGAGCAATTGGACGAGCACCCATTGAGAAAACGTCACGAATAATCCCGCCTACACCAGTCGCTGCCCCTTGATATGGCTCAATAGCAGATGGATGATTATGACTCTCCATCTTAAACACAACAGCCTGACCATCACCAATGTCTACGATCCCAGCACCTTCACCTGGCCCCTGCAAAACACGTTCTCCTTTTGTTGGAAACTTACTTAAAACGGGCTTCGAGTTTTTATAGCTACAATGCTCGGACCACATTACCGAAAATAAACCAAGTTCCGTGTAATTAGGAAGACGTCCTAACGTTTTTTCAACCAGCAAAAACTCTTCGTCACTAAGTCCCATTTCTCGGTAGATATGCTCTGATTTAATTTGCTGCGAAGTTGGTTCAAGAAGTAACGACATGAGAAGATACCCTCCAAGTCTTTAAAATAGATTGAAATAGTTGTAGTCCATCGCTACTACCGAGTAATGTATCCACAGCACGCTCTGGATGTGGCATCATTCCAAGCACATTCCCTTGTTTATTCGTGATACCCGCTATATTTGAAAGACTTCCGTTAAAATCTTCATTATACCTAAAAGCAATTTGCTCATTATCCACTAGCTCTTGCAGTGTTTTTTCATCACAATAATAGTTTCCTTCTCCATGAGCCACTGGAATCGTGATAACTTCTCCCACCTCATAGCCTGAAGTAAATATTGTATTGTTACTCTCTACCACTAGCTCCACTTGCCCGCAAATAAACTTTAGATCTTTGTTTCGACGAAGAGCACCAGGCAGCAAACCAGCTTCTAGCAAAATTTGAAATCCATTACATACACCAAGAACTGGCTTACCAACTGCTGCAGCCTTAACAACAGCCCCCATTACTTTTGAAAAGCGAGCAAGTGCACCACATCTTAGGTAATCACCATATGAGAAACCACCCGGTAAAAGAATGGCATCATAGGAATCTAGTGACTCTGTATCATGCCACACATAATCCACCTCTTCACCTAGCTCATCCTTAATCGCATGGAACATATCAACATCACAATTCGAACCTGGGAAGACAATCACCGCAAATTTCACTGAGCGACAACCTCCTCCACCACATACGTAAAGTCTTCAATGACTGTATTAGTCAGCAAACGTTCACACATTTCCTTCACAAGCTCATCAACAGAACGAGTCCCTTTTTCAATCGTCAACTCTAGAAATTTCCCGATTCTAACGTCTTGAACTTCTGTGTATGATAACGAATGAAGTGATCCTTTAACCGCTGTTCCTTGTGGGTCTAAAACGCTTTCTCTTAACGTAACGAATACCTTTACTTTGTACATGGTGATCCCCCTAATCGCTCTAGTATTTGCTCATATGCATCTGTTAAGTTGCCCAAATCTCTTCTGAAAACATCTTTATCTAACTTCTCATTGGTTTCTTTATCCCAAAGCCTGCATGTGTCAGGTGAAATTTCGTCTGCTAATAGCACGTTTCCTTCTGGAGTTACCCCGAACTCTAACTTAAAATCTATTAATCTCAAATTCTTGTCTGCAAAGTACGGCAATAATATTGCGTTTACATCAAGCGCCTTACTCTTTAGCTCTGCGACTTGCTGCTCAGTTGCTATATTCAACAATTTCACATGATCCTCATTAATAAGAGGATCACCCAAATCGTCATCTTTAAAATATAGCTCGATAATTGGTTGCGATAGCTCCAAACCTTCTTCAAGCCCTAAGCGCTTGGCTAAAGAACCTGCTGTTACATTACGGACCACAACTTCAATAGGAATAATTTTGACTCGCTTTACGAGCTGTTCGGTGTCAGAAAGCTTTTCAACTAAATGTGTCGAAATTCCCTTCTCCTCAAGCATTTCAAATAACAAACCAGTAATCGTATTATTTAAACGACCTTTTCCAAAGATTGTCGCTTTCTTCTCTCCGTTAAAGGCAGTTGCACTATCCTTGTATTCGACCCATACAACTTCTTCATCATTCGTTGCATAAATTCTCTTTGCTTTTCCTTCGTATAGCAAGCCAAGCTTCTCCATTAGGAATCCCCCTAGAACTTATAGTCCAACTCGGTCAAAAATATAATCAACCTGCGAAAGATGGTAGTTGTAATCAAAGCAGTCATCTATTTGAGCTTGCGAGAGTCTTGACGTTATCTTCTCTTCTGTCATCACAATATCTTTAAATGAGGTTTGCTTTTCCCAAGCCTCCATAGCTTTTGGTTGAACCGTGTCATAGGCTTCCTCTCTTGACATCCCTGCATCAATCAAGGCTAAAAGCACGCGCTGGGAGTAAATAAGACCAAATGTCGCTTCCATATTACGCTTCATATTTTCAGGGAACACTGTTAGATTCTTAACAATGTTTCCAAAACGATTCAGCATATAGTTCAGTGCAATTGTCGCATCTGGTAAAATAATTCGTTCAGCAGAAGAATGGGAAATATCACGTTCATGCCAAAGCGCCACATTTTCGTAAGCTGTGACCATGTGACCGCGAATCACGCGCGCAAGTCCTGTCATATTCTCAGAACCAATTGGGTTACGCTTATGAGGCATTGCGGAAGACCCTTTTTGACCCTTTGCAAAAAACTCTTCCACTTCTCTCGTTTCACTCTTTTGTAAACCACGAACCTCTGTCGCAAACTTTTCGATCGAAGACGCAATCAACGAAAGAGTGGCCATATAGTGAGCATGACGATCACGCTGCAATGTTTGAGTTGAAATTGGTGCGGCTTGTAAACCTAGCTTTTCACATACAAAGGTCTCAACGAATGGGTTAATATTCGCATACGTCCCAACAGCACCAGACATTTTCCCGAATTCAATTCCTGTTGCTGCCGCTTCAAAGCGATCTACATTACGCTTCATTTCTTCATACCAAAGGGCAAGTTTCAAGCCAAACGTCGTTGGCTCTGCATGCACACCATGTGTTCTTCCCATCATTACTGTGTACTTATGTTCTAACGCTTTATTTTTCAAAATATCAACGAAGTTTTGTAAATCTTTTCGCAAAATATCATTCGCTTGCTTCAATATATAAGAAAGGGCCGTATCCACAACATCTGTTGAGGTTAATCCGTAGTGAACCCACTTTTTTTCTTCTCCAAGTGTTTCTGATACCGCTCTTGTAAATGCTACGACATCATGTCTTGTTTCTTCCTCAATTTCAAAAATACGCCCAATATTAAAGGATGCATTTTGACGAATTAAAGCAACATCTTCCTTCGGGATATCTCCAAGCTCAGCCCATGCTTCACAAGCTAAAATCTCTACCTCTAGCCATGCATTAAATCTATTTTCATCGGTCCAAATCATGCCCATTTCAGGTCTTGTATAACGTTCAATCATTCTATTACCCCCATCTTCTCTTTCCAAATTGCTAGAGTCGAAATATTTTCTATCATAGTTTCAAGATCTTTACCTATAAAAGTAATGTGCCCCATTTTCCGCTTAATCTTTGCCTCTTTTTTACCGTATAAATGAATCTTACTACCTTCTAGGACCTCAATATGCTCCAAAGCTAACTCCACATGTTCACCTAATAAGTTCACCATAATGGCCGGTGTTAAGAGCATTGTCTCACCTAAAGGGAGATTACATATGGCACGAATATGTTGCTCAAACTGTGATGTCACACAGGCCTCGATTGAATAATGCCCTGAATTATGAGGTCGAGGTGCAAGTTCATTAACATAAACCTCATCTCCAACTAAGAACATTTCTACCGCTAAAGTACCAATTAGTCCAACTCCATCTGCAATGGTTTTGGCCACTTCATACGCTTTATCACACGCTTCCCGACTGACCCTTGCAGGAACAATAGATTGGTGTAAGATATTTTCAATATGAATATTCTCTGCCATTGGTAAACATTGGATTTCCCCTTTAGGACTCCTTGCAATAATGATCGAAACCTCTTTATCAAAAGGAACCCATCCCTCAACAATACATTTACCGCTTATTAAAAGGTTAAATGCCTTTTCCTTGTCACCAAGCTTTTTAATGACAACCTGACCTTTCCCATCATAACCACCAAGGCAAGTCTTCACCACGCAAGGTAGTCCTATCGATTCAATTGCATCTTCAAGTTCTTTTTCAGACTTTACTATTTGATAAGGCGCTACCGGAACTCCTAAACTACTAATCTTATCCTTTTCAGTTTCCCGGTCCTGGGTGACCCTGATGAGCTCGGCTCCTTGTGGTAAATACGTATTTTCTTCTAACCAAGTAAGTGCTGTATGGTCGATATTTTCAAACTCGTAAGTAATGACATCACTTACAACAGCTAGTTTTTCGATGGCGCTTTGATCATGGTATGCTCCGATTATTTCGATATCAGCAATCTGCCCACAAGGACTGTCCGGTGTTGGTTCCAATACAGCAATTCGATAGCCCATCTCTTTAGCTGATATAGCCATCATTCTCCCGAGTTGACCTCCACCAACAATGCCAATTGTACTTCCTGGTAAAACTGTCTTAAACAAGCTGATCACTCATTTCCATCGCCATTTGCTTCATTCGCTCTCTTCGTTCAAACAATCTATGCTCTATTTCTATATCATGTAAGCTTAAAATCTGACCTGCTAGTAATCCTGCATTTGTTGCTCCTGATTTCCCAATCGCAACCGTTGCAACTGGAACCCCACCTGGCATCTGGACAATGGACAGTAAAGAATCCATTCCATTTAGTGCCTTTGATTGCACAGGAACACCAATCACAGGGAGTAGAGTCTTCGCGGCTACCATACCTGGTAAATGCGCAGCACCCCCGGCACCTGCAATGATCACTTTTAAACCTCTCTCTTTTGCATTCTCAGCATAGGTAAACATCTCATCAGGAGTTCGATGTGCAGACACAACTCTCTTTTCATAAGGGATTGAAAGCTCATCTAATATTTCACATGCATGTTTCATTGTTTCCCAATCAGAAGCACTACCCATTATAACCCCAACAACCGGTTTCACAATAATTCCCCCTAGCTAAAACATCTTTTTTTATACTATTTGAATTATCTAAAAATAAAAAAGTACCCATGTAGTGTTTCCCTATTAAGAGAAAGCAATTACATGGGTACTTGTCATAAAGTTAAAACGACAGGAAAACCCTATCACTTTCCCTCATAGTCCAGTAATTTACGGTTACCGGGTAGAAACTTATGGGCCAAATTCCCAAGATTATATGAGGCAAACGAATATTGAATCTATACTTTTCAAGTGATTTCTATTTATAGAATACCATCAAACTGAAGAAAACACAACATAAATTCGAACATTAATAGAAAAAATAGTTACCAACGTTCGGGTTTTTCTAATTTACCTTCAAATACAATTTTTCGACCACATGGCTGAATATCTCTTAGACCGTCGATCTCTGTTATTATCTCTTTAAAGACTGGTTCTTCTATTCGACGGATAGGCAAATAACCTTCATTCTTCATCATATCGATACATGCATCAATCGTTTCATTTTCCTCAACAGTAAATCGTATTTTCAATGGCTTACTCTTTTGCATCCTGTAACTTACCTCTCTTTACATTCTTTACCCAGAATCCTCCATGTATCGTTTTAGCCTCATACGAAATGATAAATGCAGTTGGATCTATATCTTTTATCCTAGCATATAGGGCAAGCTCGTACTTTCTCGGAGTTAAAATTTGCATAGAAGTTCGGTCACCTTCTAATCCCTCAGCCTTCCAGGTTGTTACACCGTATCCTTTTTCACGAAGCTCCTTAGGCAAATTTCGATTATACTCTTTTGTAATTACATTGACAGTAATATACCCTAAAGCAAGCTTTTCTTCAATTTTCATTCCCACAACAACACCAATACCATAACCAGCAGCATAAGCTACAAGATTTTGAATCTCATTCAAGTTATCCAAAACTAAACCTAGACCTATTACATAAATGACAACTTCTATCGTACTAAGGAAGGCCGCAGCATAACGATATCCTTTAAGTGTTAAAATCATTCTTATCGTAAAGAAGGATACATATGTAATATTAATTACTAAAATGATCAAAATCATAAATAAGCTATTTTCTAACAATATTTCGCCCCCTCAAAATACTTATATTTACTATTCCCCTTTATTTAAGTATCTATTGTAACAAACTTCGCATATCTTTAGAACATTCCCTATGACATAGGCACATAAACACATTCTCTTCATAAAATGTATCAGGAATATATCGGAGGTGCTAAGAAAATGAACAACCCTTACTTAAAGGACTTTTCTAACCTAAAAGATCAATTTCAAGGTTTTTTTGGTGAAAGCTTCTGGAATAATTTTGACGGAATTCTCCAAAATCAGCTTACTCAATACAACTTGTACCAAGGTGAGAATGAACTACTTTGCATCATTAACATCCCAGGCATTAACAATATGGATGATATCCATGTCATCGTCAATCAAAACATACTTGAAGTGGAAGGCAAAGTGAATTTAAATTATAAAGGGTTTAAGCTATTACAAGAAGGCATCATGCAGGGAAACTTCAAACGGGACATTGAACTCCCTTACAGTGTAAGAGATGACAGAGTAGATGCTCATTACCAGCATGGACTACTAATCCTCCATCTTCACAGACAATTCCCTGATGAAACCAAGAAAAATAAGGTTCCGATAAAAAAGTTGGCTGACTAAGCATTCCTTAATAAGTATATTTTATCTACCTATGTAACTTTCCTCTTTGAACCTCGTCTAAGTATAAAAGGAGGGGAAAAACAATGAGGTTTTTAAAGTTTATATGTATTAGCTTTTTCCTAATTGCTTCAACACTGTTCTTTCAGCCCAGCCCTTCATATGCATGTTCATGTATTCAGCCACCTCCAGTAGATGAGGAATATAAACAAGTGACTGCAGTGTTCTCTGGAAAAGTTATTGATATTAAAAATCAATTAAATCCATCAGAACCTATGAAGGTTACTTTTCAAGTAGATCAATCCTGGAAGGGGGTATCAGAAGGAAAGATATCCATCTATACAGCTAAAGATTCCGCAGCATGTGGCTATGCCTTTAATATGGATGATAGCTATTTGGTTTATGCTTCTGAATATGAGGGTAAATTAAACACTGGACTCTGTTCACTTACAAAGGAACTATCTGCTGCAAGTGAGGATCTTGTAATCTTAGGAGAAGGCGAAGTTCTAACAAATGATCAAGATGAAGATACACCTTTATCCATTACAGTGATTGTCCTTGGATTTATGCTCATAGCAGGGTTAGGATATGTTGTATATAGTTCTATAATTAGAAAGTAGCTGCTTTTGTTAAGTCGTTCATTTTAATGGTGAAAGACTCAAATGAAAACTCAAAACAAGAATACAATTAACGGTGGTATTTTCCAATAATTAGATATGAGATGCTTAGGGTCTACTCTCAGAGCGTCTTCATATTTGATACCGCATAACACTTTAAGATGACCCTTAATTAGCTAATTGTTAAAAACTCATACGTTCGTTAGTGGATCTTTCTGAGTTTTTTTGTTTGACTATTATTTATCTATATAGATTCTCCAACTTGCTAGACTAGTAGACAGTCATCTCACTATAGGTTTTATGTAAATTTACGTTATCTTTAAGGTTTGGCTGCAATAATTCATCATGTTTTCTTGCCTTGTATCATTTTATCTAAACTATGAGCCTCAATGAAGACTGTTGTGACCCTTAGAACCCTGTCATTCTCAACATATTAGCCAAATAAACTATTTCATAAGAAGCCAAAATCTTAATATATTTGCCGTTTTCTCATTTTATATGCTGTTTTTGTAATATATAAGCCAAAAATACACTTTTATAGAAAAATATACATTTCCCCCCAAACCTACAATTAAACTTAGAATCTTAAAGACAAAAAGCAGCTAGTTTTAGCTGCTTTTTCCTCTTTGCTTGGCAATGTCCTACTCTCACAGGGGGAGC
>NZ_JBMERO010000028.1:0-45583 GCF_049310945.1 Bacillus sp. DJP31
ATATGAAGTTGCCCAAGCATGTGACCGTGAGGTTGTACGTAAGCAAAACAGAAAATCAAAGGTTCTTCTATATACTTATTGAAAAAAGCATAGAACCTTTGATCTATCTTCTTGGATGAAAGGTTCTTTTTTTCAAATATCCCAGTTAGATAGGCGAAGGTCAATCTTACAAAAATAAGCACAAGGCCTTCGATAGAAGTAGCAAAGGTAGGTTCAATATCCTTGATGCTTCTTTTTTTTGACCTTGCACCTCATTTACCGTAATTTCCAAAATGTAGTGTTACAGAGATTTCTGTAAGTCTACAAATTGTACCGCAACTTTCACAGTATTTTAACAAATCAGTAAAGGTTGTTTACTTAACCAAAAAATACATTTGTTAAAAAAGCATAACCTTTATACAAAGGGTTTATACCTTATTTGAAATGTCGGTTATATGACATTAGCATAGCAAAAAGCCCTACAAGTGCAGAGCCATTTCAGTAACATTTTAATAAGCAATTTCCATTGCATTTTCGCGTAATGTGACAGGTATCCGAATCCGTTAACTTTTTGAGGTTGTTCTTTTCTTCGATATAAACATTCGCATATAGAGTATAGCGGAGAACCAAACATAAAGTCTTTCATAGATTAAAAGGGTTGGATTCAGGGCTATTAATCATGCTTATGCCTAATAGAAGATAGCTTCACTCAAAATTCATTGCATAGGCTCTCACTATGATACCATCATTGCCGGGCTCAAAGTCATATTGAGGTAATCTCTCGAATCCTAGCCGTTCATATAAACCAATGGCATGTTTCATGAATTCTCCGGTATGTAAGCCGATTGACTTATATCCCTTTGCTTTTGTACGTTGAATGCATTCAAAGAGCAATGCTGAAGCAACCCCTTTTCCCCGAGTCTCTGGGGCAACTGTAAGCATACGGACTTCAGGGTAATCAAACTCATCAATATATCCACCATATGCCTTCGTTTTGGCAGGAAATAAAACAACACTTCCTACGATATCTCCATTTAATTCGGCTACGATTAGTTCAACCCCTGGTTGTGTATCTGCATTCGAGGATAAGTTTCGACTAAGAGATTCCCAATGTTTAGTAGGGATGTCTTTGGCATATTCTCTATATACATGAACTCTTTTTTCCCGAACGGATTGTAACATTATGTTTTTTTGCATCACGTATTTTTAGTTTTTCCATCTCTTTATCGACTCCTAGTGGGGCTATACTATTTCCCATGGAGGAGATATTTATCTCCCTTATTGGTTAAAAATTACCGTTCATGTTTTTCCATGTAAATTTGATTGTCATAAGGTTAATATACTCTAAATTTACAGTCAAATATAATGATATAATTAGGATATTGGCAATTTAAAGAGATGTTTAACTAGGGGGTGATTGATTTGGATTCGAAAAAAATACTAAATAAAGTAAAGGGACATACACCTTCAATCCTCGGCAATGAGAATTTTTCAAAGTTTGCTATTCTTTTGCCCCTCATTCAAGTAGATAATGAAGTACATATACTCTTTGAGGTTCGTTCACAAGAATTAAGAAGACAGCCCGGAGAAATATGTTTCCCTGGTGGTCGAATTGACCCACAAGACAAAACTGAAAAGGACGCTGCTTTAAGGGAGACAGGAGAAGAGTTGGGGATTAGTGCTGAGGATGTAACAGATGTTTTTCCTTTAGATTTCTTGGTTTCCCCATTTGGTATGATTGTTTATCCATTTGTAGGATTCATAAATTCCCCTGAGTCAATCAACCCTAACCCTTCAGAAGTTGGCGGTATATTTTCGGTTCCACTTTCCTTCTTTCTAGAAACAAAGCCACAAATCTATCATGTGAACGTAAACATGCAACCTGAGGAAAATTTTCCGTTTGATCTCATAGCTGGTGGTCAGAACTATAATTGGCGAACCCGAGAAATGGATGAATATTTCTATAAATACGAGGATAAGGTCATTTGGGGATTAACAGCAAAGATTCTATCCCACTTTGTTGAAGTGGTTCGGTAAAAGGGATGTGGGACAAGGTACCTGTCCCCTATGCTCACCCTTTAGTTTGCTAGTACAGCCAGTTTTAAGTAAAATAGAATATGATTTAATTGTTTTTGAAAAGAGGGTATACAATGAATAAGGAATCCATTTACGGATTAACATTTGAACAACTGACCTCATGGCTTATGGAGCGAGGGCATAAAGTATTTCGGGCGTCACAAGTCTGGGATTGGTTATATAAGAAACGGGTTAAGAATTTCTCTGAAATGACAAATGTCAATAAAGAGTGTATAGAGTTATTAGAGGAAAGCTTTTTGATTGAAACATTGGATGAGCATTTAAAACAAGAATCATTGGATGGGACTATTAAGTTCTTATTTAAGCTGCAAGATGGAAACCTGATCGAAACGGTATTGATGAGACATAAATATGGTTTATCAGTATGTGTGACCACACAAGTAGGCTGTAACATAGGGTGTAGCTTTTGTGCGAGTGGCTTATTAAAGAAAAGTCGTGATTTATCTAGTGGAGAAATCGTCGAACAAATTATGAACGTTCAACACCATTTAGATAAAGCGGGGAATGACGAAAGGGTAAGTCATGTTGTGGTAATGGGGATCGGTGAACCATTTGACAATTATGAAAACCTCCTTGATTTCTTGCGGGTGCTGATTGACCAGAAAGGACTTGCTATCGGTGCGAGACATATCACGGTATCGACAAGCGGTCTTGTTGATAAAATTTATGAATTCGCTGATACAAAATTGCAGGTAAACCTAGCCGTTTCGTTACACGCACCAAATAATGAGCTTCGAACACGAATTATGAAAATAAACCGTGCACTTCCAATCGAAAAGTTAATGAAGGCTGTACATTATTATTGGAAAACAACAAACCGAAGAATTACATTTGAATATATCCTTCTAAAGGATGTAAATGACCATAGGGAAGAAGCTATGCAACTGGCTGACCTCATTTACGAGAAAAGGCATCTCGCGTATGTGAACCTCATTCCATACAATCCTGTTGATGAACATAGTCAATATCAAAGAAGCACTCAAGAAGCAGTTAACACGTTCTATGATACATTGAGGAAGCGGGGCATTACTTGCGTGGTTCGCCAAGAGCATGGGACTGATATTGATGCTGCCTGTGGACAATTAAGAAGTAAACAAATTAAAAAGGCTGAGGTGCAATAGCACGAAGTTCTCAAAGAGACGCTTGGATTGAATTGAATTCAAGCGTCTTTTATATGAAATTTCTACCAATGTATTCAGGACTTAGAATATCTTGATTCACTAGCCTTGTGCCTAAGCTTTGAAATACCCAAAAATCTGTAAATACTCTAATTAATGGAAAGTATGCTACTATTAGGGGGCATCGATATTGACACTAAGTTTAAGTATATGTTATTAAAATAGTGATGCGCGTTATTTTTTAGAGTGCTATTACATCACTTAGACGAAAACCTAGTAGTACATAGTTAACAAAAGTAGTTTGAATTGAATTTTGAAAGGAGAGATTAAAATGGCAAAAAAACAATTTAAGGCAGAATCTAAAAGATTATTAGAAATGATGATCAATTCCATTTATTCTCAAAAAGAGATCTTTTTAAGAGAGTTAATTTCTAATTCTAGTGATGCAATTGACAAAATTTATTACAAAGCACTAACGGACAATACATTGAGCTTTGATAAAGACAGCTATTATATGAAAGTCATTGCGGATAAGGAAAATAGAACACTCAAATTAATTGATACTGGTATTGGAATGACAAAAGAGGAGCTTGAAGCAAACCTTGGAACGATTGCAAAAAGTGGTTCTTTAGCATTCAAAAATGAAAATGAATCTAAGGATGGCCATGATATTATCGGCCAGTTCGGTGTAGGATTCTATTCTTCTTTCATGGTTGCTGACGTCGTTACAGTCATCAGTCGAGCATTAGGTAGTGAAGAAGCATACAAGTGGGAATCTATAGGTACGGATGGATACACAATCGTCACTCATGAAAAAGAAGAAATTGGTACAGAGATCACCTTGAAAATTAAAGAGAATACAGAAGATGAGAACTATGATGAGTATTTGGACGAGTACCGTTTAAAAGGAATTATCAAAAAATACTCAGACTTCATTCGATATCCAATTAAGATGGATAGCACACAAAGCAGACGTAATGAAGATAGTGAAAATGAATTTGATGAGTTTCAGGAAGAGCAAGTTATAAATAGTATGGTTCCTATTTGGCGTAAAAATAAGAAGGAGCTTACAGCTGAAGATTACGAGAATTTTTATAATGAAAAACATTATGGTTTTGACAAGCCAATTAAACATATCCATGTAAGTGTGGATGGTGCGATCAGATATAATGCTATTCTTTTTATCCCAGAGAAAACGCCATATGACTTCTATTCGAAGGAATTTGAAAAAGGATTGGAGCTTTATTCGAATGGTGTACTGATTATGGACAAGTGTTCAGATCTGTTACCGGACTATTTTAGCTTTGTCAAAGGTATGGTGGATTCAGAAGATTTATCACTTAATATATCTAGAGAAATTTTGCAGCATGACAAGCAGTTAAAGCTAATTGCAAAGAATATTAACAAAAAAATCAAGAGTGAACTACAAAGCTTATTGAAGGATGAAAGAGAAAAGTATGAGGAATTCTATAAATCTTTTGGTAGACAATTAAAGTATGGGGTCTACAGTGATTTTGGAAGCAACAAGGAATCTCTTCAAGACCTAATTATGTTCTATTCATCGAAAGAGAAAAAGTTGGTCACATTAGATGAATATGTTTCTAAAATGCCTGAGGATCAAAAGTATATATACTATGCTTCTGGTGAATCGTATGAAAGAATTGAAAGACTGCCTCAAACTGAGTTAGTTGCAGAAAAGGGCTACGAAATTTTATACTTTATTGATGAGATTGACGAATTTGCAATTAAAATGATCATGAACTATAAAGAGAAAGAATTTAAATCAATTTCAAGTGGCGATCTAGGAATCGAAACAGAAGAGAAAACTGATCAAACAGATGCTGAAAAGAATGAGAACAACGATCTCTTTGACTACATGAAAACGATTTTATCTGACAAGGTAAAGGATGTACGTGTGTCCAAAAGATTAAGAAGCCACCCAGTATGCTTATCCACTGAAGGTGAAGTATCTATTGAGATGGAAAAAATTCTGAAGGCTATGCCTAATAATGAAAATGTTAAGGCAGACAAAGTACTAGAAATCAATACCAATCATGAGGTTTTCCAATCATTAAAGAAAGCATTTGAACAAGATAAAGAGAAGCTAAACCTATATACAAACCTATTGTACAATCAGGCACTTCTTATTGAAGGATTACCAATTCAGGATCCAGTAGAATTCACAAATGATATTTGTAAAGTAATGGTGTAATATGGAAGAACGTAAGGCGTGGGGTTTGTTTCCATGCCTTATTTGTGGAATACTCAGAATAAGAGAGTGCTTAAATTGACCTATACCAAAAAATGCATTAAAATAAAGACAATTGAATGATTTTTCATCCCAAAGGGGAGTAGCTATACGGCAAAGTCGTCATTACGGGATCCTATCCCCGGCTTTGTTGGCAACGTACAGTTGTTAGCGAGACCTTTGTCAGCACGTATCTGGCAAAGGTCCTTTTATGTTAAGGGGGCATCTAACCAGATAAAGGTAGATGGCCTCTTTTCTTTTTGGGCATTATGGAAGGAAGTGAAAAAGATGGTGAAAAGAATGTTAAAAGCTCTATTACTAAAAAAGGGTATTAAGATCGCTAAAGAAAAAGTGTTGCCAATGGTAATGAAAGAAGTAAAGAAAAGAGTAAAGAATAAAAAATAAGGAGTGAATAGGTATGCGCAGATTAGTAATCATCGTTGCAATTCTTTCTTCATTATTTTTGAGTGGATGTTCGGTATTAGAGGAAGTCAATAATTCATTAGAGTATGCAAATAAAGCTACGGAACACATAAATACTTGGAATGACTTTGGACAGAAGGCACCACAGTTAATTGAAAATGCGGCGACAAATAAGGATGCTAAAGCTGAACTAGAGAAAGAACTGAATGATTTATTAACGGAGATAGATGAATTTAACCAAACGAAACCACCAGCCGTAGCGGAAAGTGTTCATCAGCAAATAGTTGAAAAAAATGAAGCCTTAAAAGCTGTTATTGAAAATGCCATGGCAAATGGGGAAGTAGCCTTGGATAAATTAGAGAATTCAGAACTGATCAAGTTAATAAACGAAGTAACTACTTTAATGAACCTGATTGAAAATTTAGGCCTTTAACAAGTGAAAGTTAGCTTTGCCACTTACCCCAATTAAATGGGGTGGTTGAATAATAAAAATGATTATCCCTTTAACTCAGAATGAAATGCTCGCAAAAGCGAATGTTTAAAAAAAGTTCAAATAAGTGTCTAATTGGAATTTTTTTTTAGAAAGGCTGTTTTCGTAAACTTTATTGCCCTATTAGAAGAGTGGTCGATTTCCGCTCCAGGAAGGATGCACCATTGCCCGGGGCGGACGGTGAGCCTCCTCAACGCTCTGCGCCTCTAGTGAGTCTCACCTGTCCCGCTGCACCTGCAGGAGTCTCGCATATCCGTTCCGATCAAACTTGATTATCAAAGGGAAGATCTCATAAAACTCTTATCTATAAAGCGACCATTCTTTAGAAAAGAGCTTAAAGAGTCTGTTCAAAAAGGAGGACAAAAAGAGCAAAGAAGTTCGAGGAAGCGAAGTCTTGAGCACCGGAGCGTATGTTTTGTATACGTGAGGAGCGGAGAGACGAGCTGACGAAGAAATTTGAAGCTATTTTTGCCGGACTTTTTGAACACCCTCTTAAAGAATAAAACCAACAAATATGTTAGACAACTTATTCTGAGCTAGCGGAATAATCATTTAAATATATAATATAGAGCTGAAACAGCATGCTTGCTGAGCTTTTCAAGTAGGCTGTTTCAAGTCTATAAGCTTAGCAAATTCCTCTGAGACGAGGAGACTAAATAGCGGTCTGTCTTTTTTAGAATGTCTATATTATGAATCCGATTTAGTCCTCGTGGCAAAATTTAAAATAGGGTCTTTAAGTTCAAACTCGTACGTATAGCCATCGACAATTCCTACAACCTTCTCTTGATCATATAGATCGAGAATAAATCATGCCATTTGCTTTGCCGTATGAAACTTTGGTACACAGCACCCTCATATTGAAAATCATCAACATCAAAAGAACGTTTGGCGAATTCCGTTTCCGTTGCAGCGGGAGATAAGACTTTTGCTTGCATTTTAGATCCTTGGGCTTTAAGTTCATGTGCGAGTCCTTCTGTAAAAGCACTCACCTGAATCTCTCATGACTAAAGTCACGAGGTTCTACGGTATTATTCGAACTTCGTTTGGATGACTTTTCGAGAAGTAAAAAGCGAACAAATGGTTGAGTAAGCGCGCATACATTGAGATAATATGAAAAGGAAAATATAGTATTTCCTGAGCGCAATATGAATGGAGAGCGAACATACATTGAATCACATTTAAAATGGCCCCGATTTGTTATGATGATGAGAAACACCCAAATGCCATTAGCGAAGATCCGTGTATATGCAGAGTTATATGTAGAAGGAGATCATACAACAAATGCGCGCCTAAAGCTTCTTGAAGATCATAGAAACTCTATCCAAAATCAAATTCAAAACTTAGTCTCCACAGAGATTATGCTTGGAGGAAAAATTGTTGCATACAAGGAATTTTTAAGAAATAATGTAGATAAAGCTAAAGATCAGCAGAAGAAGTAGTGTACGATCTATAATGTTGATAAAGAGGGATACATGCATTGCATCCCTCTTTACTTAGTCTTTTTGCAGTAACAATCTACTAATTTTCCCTAATAAAGACAGAAACTTTATATACTCCTGATTTTTCTTCGAACACTTTTTCAAATCCATTATCTAATAGACACTTCTTGGCAAGAGAAAGTCTCTCATTCTCTCTTAAAAAACGGCCACACGGTCTAGCATTGCCGATAACAGTAGCTTCAACTATTCTGCGAGCAGCACGTCTACGGAGCGGGTTTCTTACTGAAAGAATGGTTACTACATCAGGTTGTCTTGGAATGGATACTTCACCCATATATAATCACCTCATTTCTTTAAGGATCATATAGTAAATGAAATAATCTGACAGGTTGTCTAAACTTGTCTCATGAGTTTTCATATTTTTTTTAAAAATGATTAAACATCCTAGAATGTCCTTGGGACAGGTTAAGTTAAATATACTAAATAATGGATAATTGTGATAAAATATAATGACGATCAAAGAAACGTATAAGTAGGATACCATTTATATAATTTCTTAATTTGCTAGTATTCAACTATTCTAAGATGCATTTAAAGGAGGAGTAATTCCATGAAAAAGAAAGTAGTCTTAGCTGGTGGAACTGGGTTTATCGGAGAGTACTTTGAAAAGAAATTTACTGATTCAGGATATGAAGTGAGAATTATTTCAAGACAACCCAAACATGTTAATTGGTCAGATCAAACAGCAATAGTAGAAGCAATGGAGGACTCTGAGATCATAATCAATCTCGCAGGGAAGTCAGTTAATTGCCGCTACAATGCGAAAAATAAAGAAGAGATCTTACAATCAAGAACTAGGACAACCGAAATACTTGGGAATGCTATACTAGAATGTGAAAACCCACCTGCATTATGGATTAATTCGAGTACTGCAACGATCTATAGACATGCAGAAGATCGACCAATGACTGAGGAAAATGGTGAAATCGGTTCAGGTTTCTCTGTTGAGGTAGCCAAAGAATGGGAGCGCTCATTTTTTGACTTCCAATTACCTAAAACTAGACAAGTTGCCCTGAGAATTGCCATTGTATTAGGTGATAACGGTGGCGTTATGACTCCTTTCATAAACTTAGTCCGGTTTGGACTTGGAGGAGCACAAGGTCCTGGAACCCAAAAATTCAGTTGGATTCATATAGAAGACTTATATAATATTGTCCTTTTTTTAAGAGACAGAGAAGAGTTGAGAGGAGTATTCAATTGTTCTTCTCCTAACCCAATCACCAATCGCGAACTAATGGACTCGCTGCGAAAAGTAATGAATGTAAAATTTGGATTACCTTCTCCTAAATGGATGCTTGAATTCGGTGCTATTTTCATTAAAACGGAAACCGAGTTGATTATGAAGAGTCGTTGGGTGATCCCGGAGAGATTAGAGAAGGCAGGGTTTACGTTTACATTTAGTAAAATCGAATTGGCACTTCAGAACATACTTTCAAAATAAAAACAAAGTATGTAAGAATGGTAGATCTCGCACTCTTCCATATTTAAAATCAAAAACATTCTCTGCTCAAACTGAATTTTGATGCCAGTGCTCTAAATAAAGGGGCTATTCCTGAGTGGAATAGCCCCTTTATTAATAATTAATTATTCTTGAACTTCACCTGTATCATAAGTTGCATTCTCAGATTTGGAAGCATCAATTAATAAGAAAATAGCAGATAGAATATGCATAATCATTCCCACAAATGGAATCCAAGCGATACAAGAGGTAACGATCCCAAGTATACTTCCATTTATGGATCCACCTTCTTTTCTAGTCAGAACCAGAGTGATAATGTGCAAAACTAACATGATTCCTAAAGGTATCCATAGGAGACTTAAAATAATTGTGGCACCTAGAATAGGGACCCCTAAAAGAGCTTCGAGACCACCAGTAATCCATTTCATTGTTTTAGAGGATGACATGTATCTAGTATTACCTCCCGTTTATTTAACATTATAATTCCTTAGCATTTTATGATTAAAGATATGAGTTTAGTACTATGGCTATTAAATCAGTATGACCCCAAGTCAACTAAATACTTCTTCCTTACAATCTCCCTATGATGCAATTCATGTCCGGCAATGATGTAGGAAATTGCGCGGGAAATAATTTCCCCGTTATTGGTAAATCCTTTTCGATTCCAAGCTTCTTCTGGCATGTTTTTTACAAGTGTGAGGGTTGCCAAACGTGTAGCAGTAAAGTCTTCAAGTAAGCTACTCATGGAGAGCTGATCAAAGGAAGCACCCTCTACATAGAGATTCTCGTCAAATCCCGATAGAGCTGTATCATCTCCTCGACCAATCCGAAGAAGGCGGTAACTCATAATCCTCTCAGTATCTGAGATATGTCCCAGTACTTCTTTAATACTCCACTTACTAGGGGCATAGCGGTATGTAACAAGCGAATTTGGAATGCTCTTAAAAAGAAGAGTTGTTTTAGTAAGATTCTCTTTTAGAATGGTTAAAAGGTCACCTTCAGGAACTAGGTTAATATACCCTTGGTAGTATGTTGGAAAATCGCCTTCAATAGGTCTATGCAACATTTAAATCTCTCCATTCATGATTGGCAAATAAATAATCTGTATAAATAAATACTATTCTCATCTTTGAGTTTCATGCCATATCAAATAAACAACAATCAAAAAAAAGGAGCCCACCAGGCTCCTTTCCATAAATACTAGTAAACAGTAGGAGTTTCCATCCCGTACTCTAGCCATTCCTCACGAGAAGGGCCGTATACTCCAGAGACTTTAAGTCCAGCTTGACGCATCAAAACAGTCATTTGACCACGGTGATGAATTTGGTGGGAATTTAAGATGGACAAAGTCAGCCCATTTGGCCATTGTTCACCATACATATCTGTCATTTCCTTCAGGGACTCATCTGTCCATTGCTCTTTAAGGGCAGTTATCAAGGCTTCGCTCGACTGACGATAGCTATTGGCTATTTCACTTGCAGAAGTAGGGACAATACTATCGTGTTCAGCTGCTTCAAAGCGTAGACCTGTTCGTGACATCATTTCATGAAGGGAAGTGGCAATATGCCAAGCCAGTTTACCTAACGTCCGGTCCTGATCTGTAACCTGTTGCAAAAGTGATGCATCTGTTAAATTGTCCAATAACTTTTGAGTTGAGTTACTCTCGTGATGCCAATTTGAAACAAATTCATCAATGGTTCGAAACATCCTAAATTCCTCCTAAAAATTCAAGTCCAATCCACTCTAGTATTCGTGGCTTCTTGTGTAATTCCTGCTTTGATTCAATGCATTGAATTTAATAAGGATATCAGTCATTCTCAACATATTCATCAAAGGTAATGTTTTGCTCATGAATTGTTTGAGCAACTTCTTTTCCTACGTACCGCAAATGCCATGGTTCATAATTATAGCCTGTGATGGCTTCATTTTCTTCTGAATACCGAATGATAAAACCAAAGTTATGAGCATATTCTTGAATCCACTTTCCTTCCTTCGTTTCCCCGAAGGCTCTAGTAATATCAAGATTCACTTCTCTGCTAGTGACGTCCATGGCTAAACCAGTTTGATGTTCACTCTCCCCAGGGAAGGCGCTAAATTGATTAGCAATTTCATATCCGTCTCTAAGGACGTAAGAAGTAAATAGCTGTTGCTGGGTTGTGAAGCTTCTATATCCTGACGCAGCGACTAACTGAACTCCGTTTCTTTCACCTTCAGCAAACATTTCTTCTAAGGCCTTTGCCGCTTCAGATGTCATATACTTCTTTTCAGGTGTGCCACTAAAAGAAAAAGGAACATTAGGAACCACTAAATTTTGAGGTTGATAGTCACTAGGTAGCTTGTATTGTTTATTAACCAACACGAGTAGGTATTGGGGATTTTTGACTACCTGCTTCTTACTTGAATCGTAAGGAATACGTGTAATAGTGGTCGTATGAACCCAACCTACTCCATCTTCCGAATGAATACGCGTCCTGTTTTCCGCTTCTTCCATGACAAAAACGTGACTTCCCAAGCTTAGTTCATCAACGATTTTTGAGTTTGGATCGGACGACTCGGTAATCGTTACATCCGAGTTTGAAATAACCATGGCTTCGTATAGGCTACCCTCAGGGACCCAGATAAAAGTTGGCTTGACTTCTGTATCTTCCTCACCCTTTTCAGTTGATTCCTTTTCTTCTATTCTAATTTCCTCATTTTCTATTTCGGTTTCCGAATCTATTTTGACTCCTTTAGGATCTCCTTGAGCACAACTTATTAAAAGAACGAAAGGAATGGTCAGTATCATTATCCATTTTATCAAAGCAGTAAACCTCCACTTAATCTATGTACATAATAACTTACTAACATCATACCCGATTTTAAGTATTTTTAAAGTACTTAAGCCCTTTCAGATTGGAATGAAATAAGAGAGCATGGTTGATACTGATGATAATAAGGAAAATAGAAAATTTATAAAAACCTAAGAAACTTTATTTATGAAGCAGGAAAGTAAAGAGTTTAAGGAGAGCTAAATGGAATTAATGCACCTTATGAAGGACATTCAGATACAAGCAAACTCCCTTCCTATAATAGAAGTGAAAAATATCCATTTTCATTCGAAATCGATTACAAAAGGTGATCTTTTTATCGCCATTTCAGGGTCTAACCAGGATGGGCATCAGTATATACAAGAAGCAATAACAAGAGGTGCTGCTGTGATTATAGGTGAGAACGATTCCCTTCCATTACCAGTACCCTATATTCGTGTAAAAGATGCTAGAGAAACTCTTGGGAAAATGGCTACTATTTATTATGGTAATCCATCCAGAAGTCATAAGATGATTGGTATCACTGGAACAAATGGAAAAACAACAACAGCCTATATGATTCACCATATCCTTAGGTTCGCCGGGCATACATGCTCCCTCATTGGAACACTAGGAAGCCTGATTAATGGAGAAACATATGAAACAAAATCAACAACACCAGATGCGATTACATTACAAAAGTTGTTATGTGCGAGCAATGACCATTGTGTTGTAATGGAGGTCTCATCACATGGTATCCATCAAAAACGTATCGAAGGAACAAAGTATGATTATGCGTTATTTACCAACTTAAGTCACGAGCATTTGGACTATCATTCTAATTTAGATGAGTATTTTAAAATCAAGTCATCTCTTTTTGAGAAACTTAAAACAAATGGCGAGGCAATTGTTAACTCCAGCTGTCCCTGGGGGGAAAGACTAATTGAAAAACTCCGAACAAAAAATATCCCCTTATTTACTTTCGGGCATCAATCTGATGATGATTTACAGCTTTTGTCTTCAAAAGGAAAAGCTCAGCAAATTATGACTTTGAAAGAACAAGAAAAATTATATACGATAAAATTACCTTTGCCAGGAGCTTACAATGTATCAAATGCCATGGCATCCATTTTACTTGCACGCAGAATGGGTATTGAATTTGACGTAATAAAAGAAGGATTTGAGGGATTCAAAGGAACTCCTGGTCGGCTTGAAATCTATAAACACCAAAGCAACATTGATTTTATAATTGATTATGCCCATACACCTGATGGTTTAGAACAATGCCTAAAGGCCATACATGAGTTAGGTTATAGAAGAATCATTCATATCTTTGGATTTAGAGGCAAGAGAGATGTTTTGAAAAGGAAACAAATGATAGACATTTCAGATTGTTACAGTGAACAAGTGATTCTTACTCTTGATGATTTAAACGGTGTGTCAATAGAGGAAATGATAGGGGAACTAGATCTATTATCTTCTCAATGTTTAGAGGGGAAGGCAATTATACATGCGGACCGAACAGAGGCCATTCTCTACGCTTGGGAGAATGCTTTACCCGGAGATTGCCTTGTTATCACTGGGAAGGGACCTGAAACCTACCAACAGTCCTTTTCTCTCCCTACTAGAACTGACCAGGAGACCATTCATTACATACTTAATGATTAAATCACTTTTGAAGGTTCATCACTAGCATCAGAGGATTTTTTAACTGTAAATGAGCGTAACCAATAATTTAAAACTTTCAAAAACCAAGTAGTGTTTTGTGAGAATTCGTATAGAGTCTAAATTTTCAAAAGGTACTAAAAGTAGCATCATTATCCATTCCAATGCCCTTTTTAAGGGTTTTTTTAGTAGTGCTATATTTGACCTTGTAATAAATTTGTAATATATTTCTTTCTCAATTTGTCAAGATTCGATGTTATAATACATATTATGAATATTTCAAACAATATTTGCTATTTTCAGTAGCTTTTTTTTGCCAACAGCTTATAAATCTGTCAATCTTTAATATTTCTAGACAATAAACGACTAATTATGTCATCATATATAGTAGAATATTAAATTAATTATATTGTTATTCCATAGATTGATAGATTTCAAAATGAATAGTAAAACATACAACTTTAAGTACAGGTTGAGGGGAGACGGGAACGATTTGAAACGGAAATTTCTCATACTAGGATTAGGCATAACAGTAGGATTAGGTAGTCTTGTTTCACCAAATTTCAATACGGCATTGGCGGCAGGAAACAAGCAACTTGAAAATCAAAAAAATGATGTAGAAAATAAACGTTCTGACGTCGAATCAGAGATTGATAGTAAAGAAAGCGAAGTTAATCAATTGAAAGCTGAACAAGAAGCAGTTGCAGCCGAAATAAAAAGATTGGATTTTGCTGTTGGGGATACCAAAAGTGAAATACGTGAAAAAGAGGCTCAAATTGAAGAGTCGCGTCTTGAGGTAGTGAGGTTGCAAGCTGAAATTGAAGCAACTAAAGAGAGAATAGCTAAGCGCGACGAGCTCCTTAAAAATAGAATGAATTCCATACAAGAAAGTGGAGGCGTCATTAGCTACTTAGACGTTATACTTGGTGCTCAAAGCTTCAGTGACTTCTTAAATCGTGTCAATGCTGTTTCTTCTTTTGTAAAAGCTGATCAAGATATCATTAAAGCTCACACAGAAGATAAGAAGTTACTAGAGAATTCAGAAGTAGAGATTAAGGAAAAGCTAATCGGTTTAGAGCAAAACTTAACTAAGCTTGAAGGTATGATCAAAAAACTAAACGGTCAAATTGCTGAGCAAAGTGAAATAAAGAAAAAATTAAAGATACAAGAAGAGGAAATGCATGGAGAGCTTGCTGAACTAGAGAACCAGGTTGCCCTTTATGCTGCACAAGAAAAAGCAGTAGAACGAGAAATAGCTGAATGGAATAAAAGAGAAGAAGAAAGAAAGCGTCAAGAAGAAGAAAGAAAGCGTCAAGAAGAAGCAAACAAGAATTCTTCTACTCCATCTACTTCATCTGGTAATCAGTTGCCAACTGTTTCAAATGGCGCATTCATGAATCCTGCAACAGGTAGACTTAGTTCACCATATGGCCAACGATGGGGCAAATTGCATGCTGGAATTGATATTGGTAAAGGTGGTCGTTCGGGAGATATCCCAATCGTGGCCTCAGCGACAGGAACGGTCATTCGTTCCAATTATTCAAGCAGCTATGGAAATGTTGTCATGATTTCTCACTATATAGATGGACAAGTTATGACAACGTTATACGCGCATATGGAAAATCGTTTTGTCTCAGAAGGAGAGCGTATTGAAAAAGGAACCGTATTAGGATACATGGGTAACACGGGACAGTCCAAGGGGGCACATCTTCACTTTGAGATTCATTTAGGACCTTGGAATGGGAGTGCCAACTCAGTAAATCCATTAAGGTATGTTTCTTACTAAAGTAAAGATCTATCAATATACGTAAAGGAGACCGTTCCCAAAGCGGTCTCCTTTACTGTTTCTAAAATATAGTCAACTATCTATATTCCAATACTATTGAGGTATGATGGTATGAAATGATAAGAGACAAATTGTAGGTTAGCAAATCCTACACATCGAGAAGGGAGTACACGACTAATCTTTGTACTCCCTTTTGTTCATACTGTTTTAAATGCAATATTCCTTTTTATGCTTCTGATTTCTGTTCAAAAAGCTGAACAATTTCAATGATTACATTTGTGGCTTTTTCCATATTATCGACTGATACATATTCAAACTTTCCGTGATAGTTCTCTCCACCAGTAAAGATGTTTGGTGTTGGGAGACCCATATAGGATAGCTGGGAGCCGTCCGTTCCACCACGAATAGGTTTAATATTCGGTTCAATATCTAGGTTCTTCATGGCTTGGTACGCAATGTCTACGATTTCTTTCACAGGCTCAATCTTTTCTCTCATATTGTAATATTGGTCGTTCATTTCAAGTGTAATAGTTCCTTTTCCGTAGATTCCTTGCAGATCCTCAACAATATTCTTCATATACTCTTTTCTGGCATTAAAACTAATTGTATCAAAGTCACGGATGATATAGGATAGCTTCGTTTGTTCAACATCTCCCTGGAATGAGATTAGATGGTAGAAGCCCTCGTAGCCTTCTGTGTATTCGGGTGCCTCTTCAGTTGGAAGCAAGTTGTGCAACTCCATCGCAATTTTCGCGGAGTTCACCATTTTTCCTTTGGCTGTACCGGGATGAACATTCGTGCCTTTTACGGTGATCTTTGCTCCAGCTGCACTAAAGCTCTCATATTGAAGCTCACCTAGTGGACCGCCGTCCATTGTGTAGGCATACTTAGCATTAAATGCTTCGACATCAAATTTATGGGGACCTCTGCCAATTTCTTCATCTGGAGTAAATGCTACGCGTACCTTCCCGTGTTTGATTTCTGGGTGTTCAATGAGATAAGCCATCGCTGTCATGATCTCGGCGATTCCAGCTTTATTATCAGCACCAAGTAGTGTCGTGCCATCCGTTGTGATTAACGTATGCCCTTTATAACTAGACAGTTCAGGGAAGCTTTTTGTTGAAAGGACAATATGTAATTCCTCATTTAATACAAGGTCAATTCCATCAAAGTTGTCTACAACCTGAGGGTTCACATTGGCACCTTTGAAGTCGGTTGCTGTATCAACATGAGCAAGAAACCCAATTGTTGGAACATCTTTTTCAGTAGTAGAAGGAAGGGTAGCCATCACATAGCCAAATTCATCAATCGTTACTTCTTCCATTCCAATTTCTTTTAATTCCTCCACTAGCATGTTTGCAAGAACGAGCTGACCCGGTGTTGTTGGGCAGGTTTCACTATTGTCATTAGACCGGGTATCTACTTTTACATAAGTTGTTAACCGCCTAATCAAATCCTGTTTCATTTAAAACATCCCCTTTTCATTAAATATTCTGTATTTATCTTACAACAAAATGAAAGTAATCTACATATAAAATATGTAATTCATGGTTAATTTCAGATAATCTCGGCTAAAATGCAGTAATGTTCTGGATTTTATAAAAGGAGAATCAGTATGACTATAGATACAAAAAATAAATTTCTCATAATAGAGGATGTTCAAAAAGTCCGGCAAAAATAGCTTCGAATTTCTTCGTCAGCTCGTCTTTCCGCTCCTCACGTATACAAAACATACGCTCCGGTGCTCAAGACTTCGCTTCCTTGAACTTCTTTGCTCTTTTTGTCCTCCTTTTTGAACAGGCTCTAATAGGTAGCTTTATTTTAGGATTTGGATTTTTAGGGGCATTGGACGGAATTATTTTTCATCAGATCTTGCAGTGGCATAGTGTCATTATGAACACAGATAGGGCGGGGCAAATTGTTAGTGATGGTATCTTCCATTTAGCGGTTAGCATCGCTCTAGTGGTTGGTGGAATTCTTCTTTGGCTTGCGGGAAAACCAACGGACTTATCTTCAGGAGTAAGAAAAGTATTGGGTTGGTTTTTAATCGGTGGAGGCACATTTAATCTAGTCGAGGGTATCATCAATCATCATATCCTTCAAATTCATCGTGTGAAACCAGATGATCCAAATGTACTTGTTTATGATCTTGCCTTTCTTGCTAGTGGGGTTTTGCTGCTCGTAATTGGGTTTCTCCTAAAGCAGCATAATCATAAGAAAAGAGAGAACTCAGTTCATGTTTAAAAAAAGCAGGTTGATGTATCGGATCGTAAGTTTCATCGTGATATTCTCTTTTGTAACTGTGATGCTGTATCTTCATAATGAGAGTGGACACGTTAGTGGATTTGGAGAATCGGAGGAGCATTCGCATGAATGAAGCTTTAAACGGTTATTGAATTTCTTCTTTGATTACGGGTGAGAAACCACCGTCATCATAAGATGAAGTTCCACTTGGGCTTGCTCGGTATGATTTAAACCTGGAGCCGCTTGAATTTTCATCTGCCCACGTTTCGGTAAAGGTAACAATGTATGTGTTTACTTCAATTTTTTCAACAGCGGTTTCTCTTACAACACTAAATCCATCAATTTTACCCTTCCATATTCCTGAATCCTCTGGAAAAAGTCCAATGTCATTAGGGAGGAAGGCCTGTAATGTTTGTTCAATTGCATGTTCTGGTGTAAACGGGGGCGAGATTAGCTTAAAGTATCCCCAAACTAATCCAAATAACAGGATGGGAGCTAAAAAGAGAATCACTATGTATTTTACTTTATCATGGTGTTTAGCAATCCATCTGTCCAAACAAGCATAAAATAGAGCAACTACTATTCCAAGTAGTGTAAACAGCCAGAGGTCCCATGCATGGAAAACGAACACAATAGCAACCGCGGATAGTCCGTGCAACACAATGTAGAGCCATGTACTCTTTTTAAACCACTTACTATAGAAAAATTCAATACAAGCTGAACTTAGATTCCCATAAACTAAGATGATGATTCCAATATAAAAAATTGTCAAAGATGTTAGGCCTACGAAAGTATAGTCAAGTTCAAACTGAGAGTTAGTAGTTCCGAGAATTGCTAGTATAATAGAAGTGATGACTGTAGCAACATAAGTGGCTAAGAGCTTTCTACCTATAAACTTAGACAAATTCTTTTTCCTCCTTTGACTTCTTATATCTAAGATTATACTGTAAACCTAAAATTTTTTACTAGTAATACAGAAAAATAAGGAAAATCGAACCCGAAAATTTTTAACAACATGAGTCTGTGAATCTTTGAAATAGCGAGTTATTGCATGAAACAAAAAACGATTGAATCAAAACAGATTCAATCGTTTTTTTGTTTGAGAAAGTATTACCGCAACGCAACTACTACTTTAACCGAAATGATTGGATAATAAAAAATGTAGTTAAACCAAATGTGAGTGTTAGAGTTATCGGAAGAAACGAAGCTCCCAATCCAGTCTCATTTCCATAGGCCACTTGAATCATTTTTAGATCTAAATAAACAAACAGTGCGAGCACGAAGTTTTTCGTCACATTAATCATCAGACGAGCATTTTTATATTGTCGCTCCACATTTTCTTGTGTTAAATGCATGTAGTTATACACATGTGGAAATCTTTCAAGAGTGGTTAATCCTATCCACAGAATAATACCTACAACTGGAAGAATCCAAACTGTACTCTTATCCCCATATCCATCCACAATACCCAAAGCATTGTAATGGATTGGAATAGTTCCTGGTAATGAAGACCACTCCATCAAAAGGTAAACTAAGTTCCAAACGAACAATAATATTGCCAGAATATCTAAAATCTTTTCCAATGGAGTTTTCTTTATTTCTAAAATTGGGCGACTTTGTAGGTCCATCGATTTCGCCTCCTTTTCTCATACCTAACTATACGCGTTGAAAATGGGTAAGTTTCTTCATAATCATGCAATATTAAGAAATTCTTAAGTTTTTTGATAAGCTTGCCTTAAGATTTGCCCTCTATAATGAAAATAATTCCAAATGATAGATTTATAGTAAACTAGTGAAAGGAGAGTGAGAACGGTGAGTGAATATAACGTGTTAGTTGTGGATGATGAGGAAGAAATACGAGACGCAATTGAGATTTATTTGAGGAATGAAGGTATCTCGGTGATAAAAGCACGTGATGGTGTGGAAGCCATTGAAAAATTGAACGAGCATGATATACAGCTAATTCTGTAAGATATTATGATGCCACTATTAGATGGTATTTCTACCACGTTTAAAATACGAGAGAAAAAGAATATCCCGATCATTATCCTAAGTGCCAAAAGTGAGGATACCGATAAAATTTTAGGTCTCCAGGTGGGTGCAGATGACTACATCACCAAGCCTTTTAACCCGTTAGAGCTGATTGCCCGGGTGAAATCACAATTAAGACGATATGTCATGCTTGGTACATATGAAGGAAAAGAAAAGTCTATTAATTTAAATGGTCTTACATTAGACCAAGCTGCAAAGGAAGTTGCCGTGAATGGCGAAGCAGTGAAATTAACTCCAATAGAGTACAAAATTGTAGAGTTGCTCATGACTAATGCAGGACGAGTATTCTCAATCAATGATATTTACGAGCGGGTGTGGAAGGAACAAAGCTATAACGCAGAAAACACAGTGGCTGTTCACATTCGTAAAATTCGTGAAAAAATAGAGATTGATCCGAAGAATCCAAGATATTTGAAGGTGGTATGGGGAATTGGGTACAAGATGGAGAAGTAAGGTTTTGTTGGTAGTAGTTTGGTTTGGATTGTTTGCATTTGGGGTGAGCAGTCTATTAGTAGGAGCTTCGTTATAGGTCGTTCATTAATCGGCGGGGCTGTCTTTGGGGGAGTAGGTGCTGTTATAGGTGCGATAAGTGCTACTGATCCTAACGTAACTAAAGAAATTAAGAAAGAAAATTTCTTAGTGATTACCTATATGAATAGTAATCAACAGTTTTCTTCTCTAATTTTTCCTATTACAGGTTTGAGAACTGATATAGATATCTGTATTAAAACCATAAATAATGATCTTGTACAAAAAAATCCGAGCAAAGTTACTCAACTTTAACTTTATTAATGTTCATAAAGGAATAGTATGAGGTAATTAATTTATTGATACAATTGCTGATGATATTTCATCAGAAAATGATTAATAATTATATAAAGCTTGCACTTGGAGGCTTTTTATAAGATTAGAATAGTCCCCTAAAATCCCCTAAAAAAATGCACTGATTCAAGAATCAGTGCATTTTTGTGCGCTTGGCAGCGCTTCGGACTAAAGGGTATCCAACTCCATGGATCAGTCTTGGACAGATTCAAGCGGTAGGAACATTGCATTCAAATCAAGACGCTATGGGAAATAGATTAGACTCCATGGAAAACCCTTCTTTACGGCCAAATCGATGACCTTTGTTAATTTTTGACGAGAAGTTACTTCTACTTGCCGCAATTGCCTCTTAGACCGATCCCCTCATCGTGCAATTCTGAAATCTTGCGATAATGATTCATACAGAGTACCTCCTACATAATAATGGCACACCCGAAGGTATGCTCATTAATTAAACAGAAGGTAAACTGGTGAACAACCTGTCATATACTGGTACATCCTTTGTCAATGGATGGTAAGAACTATTTCAATAATGGTACATTTTAATGGCCGTAATCTCTACTACATGTTGCCATTACACTTCACTTGGTTAAAGGAATCAGCGGAACCGTCCGAGAGCAGTGAAGAAGTCTGTTTAAATAGAAAAAGGTGCTGACAACCTACCGTATATATTTTAAGGAGTTTCATTTACCCTACATATAGATAAAATTATTTGGCAGTTTTAGAAATCATGACTTTTTCACCAGTCCCTACCGTCCCCGTGCTTCTAAATCTTGTCCTAAAGGGATATTTAATATGCTAGTTCTTAATTAAGTATAAAAAATTCTTTATAAAATACAAAATAAAGAGAAAACAAGAGAAATGTAAAGAAAAACATATATAAAGTGTTCTTAATAAAGGAAAATGAGCGAATATGGAAGTTTCCATTTCTTTTTCTAGGGATTATACTCAGATTATTAGTTTGTTATAAAGAACAAAACAACGAATAGCTTCTTTATTACAAGAGGGCATATAATTTAAGATTTTCCAAATCGTTCTTATTAGGGAACGTCAAGTATATATTAAAGAGAGCGACCCGGGGAGGGATACTTATTCGAAACTCAAGATCAATTAAATATGGGAAAAATGGGAGGAAACTTTGGATTGCTGTTCAAATAGTAGCAATCTGGTATGTCTCACTAAATACAGTTATGTATCTAACTTCTGATACCGGAGCTTACTTTAACGACATCGAATCAATTGGTCTTCATATAGGAGTATGTCCGGATTTTGAGGGGACTAATGAAAATTGTGAACCAATACAAGCATTACAATGGGATAAAAGCTCGTTAGAATTTATAGGAATTGAACAAGAACAGAAAATAGCTACTAAGGTTCTAAGTTCTGCTGAAGCACAAATCTGTCCAAGGGTTATTGCATATATACAAAATGGTAAAGATTCACGGCCCATGGAAGGATCAGTAAAATATGAAGTCTATTGGATTGAGAGTGGAAATCCGAAAAATGGGGAAAAAGTAGCAGAGGGTGAAGTACCTAAACTTGATTCTGGAGAAACGTTTAATATCCTATATGAACCAATGAAGAGTGGGATATTCATGGTAAAAGCCTATCAAAGGCCAGATCATCCAGGCACAGGACAATTATGGAGTGAGGAAATTGTAATTGGAGATTGTTCGGAAACTAGTGGTGGTGATGAAGATAATGTTCCTCCAGCTGAGGTCAACATAGAAGAGCAACATACAACCAATACAATTACTTTAACATGGTCTAATCCTACAGATACTGATTTCAGTTATGTGAATGTTTATAGAAGTGGAGAAAGTGCTCCAATTAAGAGTCAGATTATAGACGGTAAATATGTAGTTGAAAATCTAGAACCATCAACAGAATACACATTTAAAATTACGACGGTTGATTCAACTAATAATGAATCACAAGGAGTAACTATCACTGTAATGACTAGTGAGCAGCCTGTTGAAGTTATAGATCAAACACCACCCAACGAAGTTTCCAATTTAGTTGGCAACAGGACAAAAGGAGCTAGCGGTAAAATTCTATTAACATGGTCAAATCCAACAGATTCTGACTTTAATAAAGTTGAGCTCTATCTAGTAAAAGAAGATGGGACTAATGAACTTCTTAAAGAAGGAAATATATTAGATTTTGAAGCAAAGAATGATGATTCTGCTAAGACATTTAAAGTAATAACTGTTGATACAGACAATAATAAATCCACTGGTACAACGATCACAGTTGAGTAAGTCAAATAGAAGGATGGTGTGTGATGAATACAAAAAAAGTAATTAAAATTCTAAGTAATTCTCTTACAGTAATGTTATTTGGATTATTACTTATGATGATATTTCTAGTAATCTCGTCAAAAGCTTCGGGGGGAGAACCTCAGGTATTTGGATATCAACTTAAGACAGTTTTATCAGGTTCAATGGAACCAACCTTTAAAACGGGATCAATAATTGCAATTAAGCCGATGGATGACTCAATCAAATTAGCGAAGAAAGATGTTATTACCTTTCTTCAAGCAGATGGAAATGTAGTTACACATAGAATCACTGATGTAATTAATCAAGGTGATCATGTGTTATATCAAACAAAAGGTGATAACAATCAAAATTTAGATACTCAACCAGTACTATCACAAAATGTGATAGGTAAATATACAGGTTTTACAATACCGTTTCTAGGATACTTTATTGATTTTGCTAAATCTAGTAAAGGAACTGCAATGCTACTGATAATACCTGGTGTTCTATTATTAGGGTATTCAGTCATCTCAATAATGAGTGCATTAAGAGAAATTGATCGAAAGACCAAAGAATCTACACCTCAAAAGACTGCTTAATTAGGTTGTACTCCTTATGACAACATAAGGATTCAATATATAAAATTACATACCTCAAAAATTAGAGGGAGAAACCAAGGAGGAAGAAAAATGAGCATTAAGAAGAAATTAGGTTTAGGAGTAGTATCTGCAGCATTAGGATTATCATTAGTTGGTGGGGGAACTTGGGCAGCATTTAACGATACAGCAACTATTAACAACCATTTTGCAGCTGGGACCTTAGATCTTGTAGTAGGTAAAAGTGGAAACAAGCCAATTAGCTTTGACTTAGCAAACCTTAAACCTGGAGATTACATTCAACGTATCTTTAAACTTAACAATGCAGGATCACTTGCTATTAAAGAAGTTCTGTTAGATGCAACTGCAGCAAACTTTGTAGATGGAACTTTAACTTCAACACAGGCAGAATTTTTATCTCAATTTAAAGTTGACTTTATGAAAGTAGATTCTGAAACTAACAAATGGCAACCGAGTCAAAACGTAATAACATCAAAAGACTTTACATTATTAGATTTAGTAAATGGAGATACTAGTGAAATTGTTAGTGCTTACGTTGTGGATGGAAAAATTAACTTGGCATCAATTGCTGCAGGTACTGATGGAAGAACTGGTATCCCTGTAAGCCCAGCTGATGTTGACGATGTATTTATCCAGATTACATTTAAAAACGACGATACTAAAGTCGAAGGTGAATATGTACAGAACAAATACCAAGGTGACAAAGTTGACTTCTTCTTCAACCTTGAAGCAACTCAGTGGGATGGAGTACATGTTGATACTAACCACGGTAACGGAGATGTAAACAACGGTGTTCAAAACTCAGCTGATGGAAAAGACATGCCAAATCCAAGAACTGTTGGAGTTGCAAAGCACACTGATGATCAAAATGACTAATTGAAATATTAGTAGAAAAGGTGGATTTTCCACCTTTTCTATATATTTAATAAAATGGGGAGCACTTAATATGAGGTTTATAACTTTAACATTTTTGATACTATTAATAATTAATCCATTGACAGTGTTAGGAAATACAAATTCAAATAGTATCCCAGTCATTGACCTTGCTACTGACCCTCAAAAGGTTTTATTTGATTTAAGTAATATAAAACCGGGAGATTCTATAACTCGAAATTTGGTTATAAATAATAATGGCTCAAGTGATTTTAGATACAATACGAATAGTACTTATTTAAAAGGATCTGAAATCTTCTACAAGCAATTTGATCTTACCGTTAAAGACTCCAAGGGGATTTTGTTTCAGGATAAGTTGTATAAGTTTATAGAGATAGCACCAAGATTATTGAAAAGTAATTCACAAGAACAGTTAACTTTTCATTTAGAGCTACCAATGGCAGTTGGAAATGAGTTTCAAGGAATGGAAGTAGATTTCAAGATTGATCTCTATGTTGAAGGTGATGTGCCTGTAGGTGGTGTATTACCAGAGACTGCTACGGATATGTTCAACTATATGATTGGTGGATCAGTTTTGTTAGTTGGAGGATTGTTTCTCTATCAATACCAAAGAAAAAGAAAACAAAATATTGATAAAACATAAAAGACCCTGGTTGGATAAATTGATGAAAACCAAGGTCTTTTATTTTTCTGTATGCATAATGTAGGAATGTGGAACGAGGGGACTTTGACTCATCAATACAATTTGATTAGCGACATGTATTCATAACTACGTATCTACGTTGTACTTAAATAACTAGAGAAAAACAAAGACCTTAGCTATATAAACCAAGGTCGAATATATCTGTCTATTCCACTACCGGACTAGCAAACACTACAAATCTCTCCGGTGCATCCCCTACAAAATTAAACGGATAACATGTACTCACCACTAACACCTCATCTGGCGCAGTTGATTTAATAATCGTTCGGTCTTCTGCATCTACAATCTTCGTACTCTCAATCTTATATGAAAAATCTCCGTAAGGTAGTTTAACCGTAATAATATCCCCAATCTCAATATCTTTCATTTTCCTAAATACAGTATCACGATGTCCGGATAAGACAATTTGGTCGTTTTGGGTAGGGTAGGCGCTGCCTGCAAAGTGGCCGACTCCTTTTTCAAGTTCGTCTTCGTCGGTTCCTTCTATTATCGGAGTTTCTAAGTTAATACTAGGAATAGATAGGATGCCAACAACCTCTCCTTTTTCTGGTGAAAACTTTACTACATTGGTTGTTGAACTAGACTCCTGATTTTGCATAGTTTGTATGACTTTCTCTTCAGCATTCATAAGTATACTTTTAGCTTCAGCCATACTTTCATATACTTGCTTTTCACCACTAAAGTATTGATAACCTCCGTATCCAGTGAGTATGAGTCCTGCGGCAATTAGTGTAATAGAAAAGAATTTAAACATAGTCGTTCTCCTTTCTGGTCTTATTCATTTATAGACAAGTTGCGATGATTCATACGTACGGTTATAAGAAATAGTGGAAAGAACATAAATCCCTTGAATGTTCTTTTTAAAGAACATATAATTATATTATAAAATAATTGGTTAGTTATTCACACTAGAAAGTCTTAAATAAAGAACAAACTGAATAGAACTTTTTCAAAAGGAGACTGTATGAAACAAATATCCTCAGCGTTATTAGCAATCATTATTATTCTATTAGGATTTATTTATAAAGATACGCTTTTTCAATGGATCGAGTCTGATACAAGGATGGTCATACCGGTTGCTGTAGTATTTGTTGCCTTGCTCGTGTTCTTTCCGGTCGTTCCCTATCCTATGCTAGCAGGTTTGCTTGGTTCAACTCTTGGAGTGTGGAATGGAGTGGGGGCATCTTTATTAGGTATCTTTCTTGGAACATCTTTAATGTTTTGGATGACGAGATATGGCTTTAAGGATTGGGCTAAGAGGAAATTAGATAAATATCCCAAAACTGAGGAGTATGAGCATTATTTTACAACAAGAGCTTTTATGGGGGTTTTGCTCCTTCGCATTATTCCAATTGTCCCGTCTCCACTTGTAAATATAATTTCGGCCATTAGCTCGGTTCGCTGGTTCACCTTTATATCCGCATCATTACTTGGAAAACTGCCTGCTGTAACAATCTATACAGTTGCAGGTAGCTTCTTTGAAGAAAGCAAGCTATTATCATTTCTGATTTTCGGCTTATATATTGTCATGATTATGGCGTTAGCAACCTGGTATTCCAAACGAAAGCAGCAAATTTCAGTTGTGAAGTACTAAAACTATAAATCTTGGCTACTGATGTTCTACAAATGACGAACCTTGTCGTTCAATTTAAAGAACAATAGTTGAGATTTATATTTACAAAACACCCTAATCATATTATTATTGTCAATAAGAATTCTTTATAAAGAACAACCGATACTTTGGTACTAGACCATACTTCAAAATAAGTATGATCAATCAATAATAATTGGAGTAATTACTTAATTCTCTATTCACGTTCTTAATAAAGTTCAAATCAAGTGAAGGATGTATCAATTAGCAGTTCATTAGTCAAAAAAGAACATGGAGTCAATTAATTATAAAGACTTGGTGATGTCTTCTTACCATTATCAATGAAGGCACTCGGTTATATTGTGGGTTGGGGAACCTTTCATTAAAGGGAATCAGAAGACTTAAGGTTCTATGGAGATTGATAGAATGGGGTGCTTGTAAGGTGAACAGACATGACCTATAAACAAAGGTTATCATTATTTATATTTGTGGACTCCTGCATTGTGTTAACAGCAATATTTATTAGCTATTTTCTGGTGGCCGCTAATATACATGTATTTACCTTTGAGATACTTGTAATGTCCATTGCTATCCTAGTGAGTCATCATATCTTTTCATTAACATTTCATTTATATAAAAAAGCATGGGAATATGCGAGTACTGGAGAGCTTCTGGTTATTGTTAAAGTCGTAACAGCTTCAATTGTTGCAGGGGCATTCATTCAACAAATCTTGATTCAAGAAGTTTCTTTTCGACTGTTAACTGTAACATGGATGCTTCAAATTACCCTTATTGGAGGATCACGGTTTTATTTTAGATTGTATCGAGATCCTTCCATGAAAGAAGGGCTAAATAAAAAGAAAACGTTAATCATAGGAGCGGGTTCAGCAGGGAGAATGATTACGAGGCAGCTCTTGAAAAATAAAGAAGCCAATCTTTTGCCAGTGGGATTTATTGATGATGATACAAGAAAGCAAAGGCTAGACATCTTGGGAATCCCTGTTGTTGGAGGCATTTCTCACCTTGCGACGATCGTTGAACAGCTGAACATCGAAAATATTGTCATTGCAATTCCTTCACTTCGTCGAAACGAAATAAATAGAATTTTTCAAGAGTGCGTGAAAACAAAGGTTGAAACAAAAATTTTGCCGATGCTAGAGGACTTGGTAACAGGAAAGGTATCGGTTAGTGAGTTTCGTGATGTGAAAGTAGAGGATTTATTGGGAAGGGAGCCTATTCAGCTGAATATAGACAGTATATCGGAATATGTTGAAGGAAAGACTGTTCTAGTTACAGGAGCTGGTGGATCAATAGGTTCTGAGATTTGTAGGCAAATTGCTCCGTTTCATCCAGCACGAATGGTCCTTCTAGGGCACGGAGAAAACAGTATTTACTCCATTGAATTAGAGTTGAAAGATAGCTTTGGTCATATGGAAATTGAGTTTATTACAGAGATATCGGATATGAAGGATGCAACCAAGATGGAATTTGTCATGGAGTTGTATAGACCAGATGTAGTTTACCATGCAGCTGCGCACAAACACGTGCCGCTAATGGAAAGGAATCCGGAGGAAGCTGTGAAAAACAACGTGATAGGAACAATGATTGTGGCAAAGGCTTCCAGTAGGTATGGGGTCAAAACGTTTGTTATGGTTTCAACAGATAAAGCTGTAAATCCAACGAGTGTCATGGGCGCAACAAAGCGACTGGCAGAAATGATTATTCAAGAAATGGATCAGAAAAGTAAAACAAGGTTTGTTGCGGTCCGCTTTGGAAATGTCCTCGGTAGTCGTGGGAGTGTTATTCCCTTATTTAAACAACAAATTGATAGAGGAGGACCGATCACTGTCACTCATCCCGATATGGTTCGTTATTTTATGACAATACCAGAGGCTTCCCGGCTGGTAATTCAGGCAGGAGCATTAGCAAGAGGTGGGGAGATTTTTGTTTTAGATATGGGTGATCCAGTCAAAATAGTCGATCTTGCAAGCAACCTTATTAAGCTATCCGGTCATTCGGTTGATGAGATAAGGATTGAATATTCAGGGATCAGGCCTGGTGAGAAATTATATGAAGAGTTGTTAAAGGAAGATGAAGTCTACCCTGAGCAAATATACCCCAAAATTTATATTGGTAAAACCTCTGATTTATATATACATGAAATTGAAGAGCTCCTTAAAATATTCTCTAAAATGGATAAAGCAGAACTACGAGAAAATCTGCTGTTGATTGCAAACCGAAAGGGACAAAATAAGCAGCCTTTAACGATTTCTGTTTAACCGTAAGTTCAGCTAGATTTAATTCCTTTTTTACCTATTGAGAATGGTAATTAGAACAGAGAATGAGAAGTATAAATTAATGGGTGGTTAAATAAGATGAAAAGAATAATAGATATACTTGCTTCACTATGTTTATTAATCATTCTTTCGCCATTTTTTATCATCATTCCCACTTTAATCAAATACGAGCTTGGTTCTCCAATCATATTCAAACAAAAGAGACCTGGTTTAAATGAGCGGCCGTTTTATCTTTATAAGTTTCGTAGTATGAAAGATTTGAAGGATAGTGAAGGAAAGTCTTTACCAGATTCGTTGAGGTTGACAACCTTTGGCTATTTTTTAAGAAAAACTAGCTTAGATGAATTGCCTCAATTAATTAATGTCCTCAAGGGGGAATTAAGTTTGGTTGGGCCAAGACCATTATTGATGCAGTACCTTCCCTTATATACGGAAGAACAAGCAAGAAGGCATCAAGTGAAACCGGGAATTACAGGCTGGGCTCAAGTAAATGGTAGAAATGCCATCACGTGGGAAGAAAAATTTCATTTTGATATTTGGTATGTCGAGAACCAATCACTACTTTTAGATTTGAAGATTCTTTACTTAACACTGATAAAGGTGGTTCGTTCAGAAGATATAACTATCCATGAGCCTGATTTCGAAGGAGCTACCCAATATCCAAAGAGAGGGTGTAAAAGTTGATAAATAAGACAGCTAATAAAAGGATCTATCTTTCTTCACCCCATTTAAGTGGTGCTGAAATGCAGTATGTCAATGAAGCATTTGAAACTAACTGGGTTTCACCAATAGGAAGGAATATTGTTGAGTTTGAAAGAGAAATAGCAAACTTAGTAGGTGTCAAGGGAGCTGTCGCCCTGAGTTCATGTACGGCAGCAATTCACTTGGCCCTTTCTGTATTAGGCGTGAAAAAAGATGATGTTGTCTTCTGCTCGAGTCTAACCTTTGTCGGTTCCACCAATCCAATTCTCTATCAAGGAGCCTCGCCTGTTTTTATTGATTCAGAACCATCCACTTGGAACATGTCTCCACAAGCATTAGAAAGTGCGTTTCACCAAGCCGTCAAAATAAATAAACTTCCAAAGGCGGTGATCATTGTTCACCTATATGGTCAACCGGCTAGGATGGATGAACTGATGGAACTATGTGATGCCTATCAGGTTCCCATTATTGAAGATGCTGCAGAGTCACTAGGTTCTTTGTATAAAGGAAAAGCGAGCGGATCAATGGGGGCTTTAGGGGTGTATTCGTTTAATGGAAATAAAATTATCACAACTTCGGGTGGTGGTATGTTGGTTTCTAATGATTTGGATGCTTTAGCCAAGGCAAGGTTCCTAGCAGCACAAGCTAAGGATCCAGCCATTCATTACCAGCATAGTCAGGTTGGTTATAACTACGGACTTAGCAATATTTCGGCAGGGATTGGGAGAGGCCAATTACAAGTATTATGTCAAAGAGTTCATGAACGGAGAAATATTTATCAAACCTATGAGCAACATCTATCGGGTATTCCAGGACTTGGGTTTATGCCAGAACTGAGCGATACGCTATCTAATAGATGGCTGACTGTCATAACCATTAATGAAGAGATAGTAGGGATTTCTAATAGGGATCTAGTATTGGCGCTGGAAGAGGAAAATATTGAAGTGAGACCAGTGTGGAAGCCCATGCATTTACAACCGCTATTTGAAAATAATCTAATTTTCACTCACGACGAAGGAGAAAATGTTTCTGAAACTCTGTTTGATCAAGGCCTTTGTTTGCCTTCGGGATCGAATATGACAATGGAAGATCAGGAGAGAGTCATTCATTGTGTAAAAAAAATACTAAGTAAAAGTTGCAATTTTGATCTAAGAGACATATAAGTCATGATTTGGAGGATTCTATGAACGAAACTGTTAGTTTAGTAGAGTTGTTCATGAAGCTAAAGAAAAGATGGAAGATAATCTTACTATTTACGTTCATTGCGCCAGTAATCGGTGGGTGTATAACTTTTTTTTTACTTACCCCTATCTACCAAGGAACAACCTTACTATTAGTCAATCAAAAAACGTCAGAAACTCAGATAGACTTGAGTCAATTAAGTGACAATATCGAGCTCATTAAAACATATAGTGTCATTATCAAAAGCCCTGCTATTTTGGGAAAAGTGATAGATGATTTAGGTCTTTCACAAAGCATTGAAGAGTTGTACCAGAAAGTTACCATCAGTAGTCAAGAAAATTCACAGGTATTTTCGATAACAGTTGAGGATCCAAGTGCAGTTAGGGCAGTGGAGATTGCCAATACCATATCGGAAACATTTCAAATTGAAATTCCAAAAATGATGAATGTTGATAACGTCAGTATTATTTCAAAAGCAGAAGTAAGAGAAAATCCGACCCCAGTAAAGCCTAGCTTAGCTTTTAATATAACTATTACCATTGTAGTAGGTTTCATGATAGGGGTGGTATTAGCTTTACTTAGAGAAGTTATGGATCATTCATTAAAAAATGAAAATGACGTTCATTCTTATTTAGGTCTTCCAGTTTTAGGTTCTGTTCAAGAAATCCATCTAGGTAAAGGATCAAAAGAAGGAATGCATGGGGTGAGGGGGAGAGCTGTTGATTCCTAGAGGTAAAAGCTCAAAAACGAGAAACATTCAATTAGTCGCAAATATAAATCCAAAGTCACCTATTACGGAACAGTATCGATTGATCCGAAATAATATTTCATTTTCATCAGTAGATAAAGTCATAAAATCGATCGTTGTCACTTCTGCTGAGTCAGGGGATGGAAAGTCGACAACTGCTGCCAATCTAGCAATCGTACTTGCACAAAATGGAAGAAAGGTTTTGCTTGTGGATGGGGATTTAAGGAGGCCTACTCTCCATTATGCTTTTTTTATCAGCAATATAGACGGAATTACGAGCGTTCTAACGAAGGATTCGAGTCTTGAAATGGCAATTAATAGAACGACTATATCTAATTTAGATATTCTACCGAGTGGGCCAATTCCCCCAAATCCATCTGAACTACTTGATTCTCAAGCCATGAATATGTTGATGGAAGAATTAAAAGAGAGTTATGACTATGTAATTTATGATTCGCCACCTATATTGGCTGTAACGGATTCGCAGACGATTGCAAGCAAGTGTGACGGAGTTGTGATGGTTATCCGAAGTGGAAAGACCCATAAAATTAGGGCATTAAAGGCGAAGGAGTTACTCGAAAAAGCGGGTTCTCAGGTGTTAGGGGTCGTCATCAACGGAGTAGAAGAGAAAATGAGCGGGTACTACGGTCACTACGGATAAGGGGAGTGGATTAAAACATGATAGATATACATTGTCACATTTTGCCTGGGATGGACGATGGTCCTAAAGAGAAACAGGGGTTTTTAGAAATGGCAAACGCTGCAGTCCAAGATGGTATCTCACATGTTTTTGCTACTCCTCATCATCGGAATGGAATTTATGAAAATGTAAAGCAACAGATTTTAGAAGGTGTCGGCAAAGCAAATCAACTTCTACAGCAAGAGAAAATTCCACTTATTCTTCTTGCTGGTCAGGAATTGAAAATTCACAGAGATATTTTTTGGTCAATTGAAAAAGAAGAAGTGCTAACACTTGATAATCAAGGTAATTATCTCCTCATAGAACTACTCTCAGGTAAAGTTCCTAGCTATACCTTGGAGATTGTTTATGAAATTCTGATTAAAGGGATCACACCGATTATTGTTCATCCTGAAAGGAATAAGATGTTCCAAGAAGATCCTTCCCTTTTATATGAGCTCGTAAAGATGGGGGCATTAACACAGATTACGGCTGGGAGTATTTTAGGTAGGTTTGGAAAGAACTCGAAATCTTTATCAGAGAAGCTAATTGAGCATAGGATAGCCCATTTCATTGCAACAGATGCCCACAATATAAGTTCAAGGGGATTTGCTCTAACTAAAGCATACGATCAGATTACATCAAAATTTGGGATTGCAACTACCTATTATTTAAAAGAAAATTCCCACTTTTTAATGATGGGAGACAGTCTACAAATCGAAGAGCCTATTCCAATCAGGAAAAGATCTTTAGGATTTTTCCATCTATATCTATAAAAAGTATAGTATTTAACGCTAGTGTCTAGACCCGAAAAGAGCTGCTGTCCATTATGACGGAGGCTAGCTTCATGGTTGCTGTTGCCTCTAGTACTTATAGGGGTAAAACAAGAAGCCTGCACTTTTCGTAACTTGGTGGAATGAAGGGTGGTGAAGGGAATAGATGATACATTCACTCGAAATGGACAACTTTTATAGTAACCAAAAGAGTCTTCTTTTTACAGGAATGCTTTTCGGTACAGCTATTTTTATGCATCAATCAGGTGTCATTTTAGGTATTAACCTATCAATTGCGGATTTATTTTGTATTGTTCTTATGGGTTATTTAATTATAACAAAGCAATTTATTATTCCTATTAGTCCCCTTTTATGCTTTCTTGTCTTGTCAATTCTAGTCATCGTTACAGCCTCCTTTTATATACCAATAAGATTTGATTTTAGCCCATATCCTGCAGCAATTATAAGTGATTATCTTAAGCTGTTAGCGATCTTTGGTTATTTTTTGCTCGGATATAACCTATCAAATTTAAACTTTTTAGATAAGACGGTTCAATGGTATTCTTTTTTTGGTATTTTTATAGGCTTTGTAGGGATTGTTCTTACGTTTGTATATACAGGTCTTTTTAGAGAAATGCTGTTTTTTGCGGGAAGTAGATATCGTGGACTCATGCTTGATCCCAATTATTATTCCGTTTTACAGGTTACGGCTCTGGTTTATTTTACAAGGGTAAAAGCCATTCGGTTTAATTTAAAATATTTGGCAATAACCATTATTATTTTATCTGTTTTAATATCTGGTTCAAAGACCGGTCTTATTACTTTAGGGTGTTATTTCCTATTGAGAGTGCTTGAATATCTATTTTTAACAAGAAAAAAACTAATCGTACTTGTTTCTCACCTCATGCTGATTACATTTATTCTTTTGCTTTTTCCAGTGTTTATTAATATAGTACAACAATTATTAAATAGCTTGGCTGCCACTATTCCTTCATCTGGTCGAGTGTATCATTTGTTTACTGATTTTACCGCAGCCATTTCCGAGAGTGGTTCTGGTAGAGAGGCAACCTGGGTAACGGCTCTAAAAGTCATTCAATCCTCTCCGGTCGTTGGAGTAGGGATTGGCACCTATACTTCTTTAGCAGCTGAGCTGTTTCTTTATGATAACGTTGCCCATAACACCTTCTTACAATTGTCTGCGGAATGGGGGCTTCCGTTTGCTATTGCTTTCTTTTCCTTTGTTCTTTTTGCTCTTGCTAAAGCAACAGCTTCATTTAATCAGACTTCGGTCATGAACCTCATCTTACGAGACATCATTGTCATTCTATTAATCGGATCCATAGCGATTTCTTTAAATAATGGAAGAATGTTATGGTTATTTTTAGGAGCCTTAGTATATTCCTTGAGGTCGAGTCCATCACATAAATGGTTTGTAACGGGCGGAATAAAGGAAGGAAAAGGGAGGGAAATAAATGCTAGCAAAGGTATTCCGCTATTTAAAAGGTAAAAGGGAAGTCGTCCATGCTTTTCATGAAAGTGCTCATTATATGGCTGCAGGTTTATATGAATTTGATAAATCTATCAAATATATAAGGAGAAAGGATCCTGTAATAAAAGATCGGGCCTCTATGGTTCTTCAAGAAAGTGAGTATAAAAAAAGAAGCAAACTTTGGTTAATTTACTTACTAAAGCAGACGATATTTCGAAAAGCTCTGTCTATATCACGAAGTGACTTACACACTCAAGAGTTTATAGGACAAGTTTACTTACCATTCGGAAGTGCTAATGGATATAGGGATAGGAAAATTTTTGATTTAGAAAACAATAAAGTATTAACTATATATCTTGACAAAAAAGGATATCATACTGTCCTAACGGATCATGATCTTTTTAGGGAATATTTTCCCATGCCAACGATTATTTGGGCAGATGATCAACAATTGACCACGATAGAAGAACTCATCTCCTTTCATCCAGTCAATCAATGGAAGGAAGAGGATTTACAATTTGTAATGGAGGATATTTTTATTCGATCATTTTATTACTTCAACGAATGTTTATCAAAACGAGTTTATTCTTTCACAACGGCAATAGATATAATAAATACTTTACCAAATCGTGAAGAAGTTAATTTCATTAAGAATAAAATCAATCCTGACCTACTGGAATTAGAGATTCCTGTTCTTACATTACATGGGGACCTTTGGGCAGCCAATACATTATTAGTAAAAGGAAAGACGAACCAAGTGAAATATATTGATTGGGAATTTTCAAACGAGTTCACTTTCTTCTATGATTTCTTTATGATGATGTGGCTAGATGTGTACATGAAAAACCGGTTTGAGTTGATTAATAGTTATGTAAACGGAGACTATGACCAGCATTTCAAACGTATTTTTTCTTTATTTTATTTAACTTTTGCTAGTAAATATAGAATGGATTACTTCCACCTTTTCTTTTTAAATTTCTTTAAAGAGCGACTTGTCCATTTTAGCGAGGCAGACCAACAAGTTTATTTTCTACAATATAAAAGGTTAGTGGAAACATTAGAACAGTAGATTTAGGAGATTGTATGAAAAAAACAGTCGTGGTGTTGATAATCATAGGAATCTTATCAAAATTATCCGGTTTTATGAGGGATATTAGTTTATCCTTCTTTTACGGCGCCTCCAACATAAGTGATGTGTATATAATTTCTTTAACCATCCCTACTATCATAATCGCTATTGTCGGCAAGGGAATTTACACTGGATTTGTCCCCATGTATACTCGTGTCGAGTTACTTGAGAGTCAAGAAAGGGCAGAGCATTATACAAATAATTTAGCAAATTTTGTCCTTATCATATGCGGAGGAATCTTTATAATTGGAATATTCTTTACAGAACCAATTGTAAAACTCTTTGCCTCTGGGTTTAGTGGTCAGACACTTGAGTTAGCCATCGTATTTACAAGAATTTCATTATTAGGGTTATTTTTTAGTGGACTTATTTATGTATATACTGCCTATTTACAGGTAAAGAATTTTTTTATCATCCCAGCATTGATGGGGATTCCTGCCAATTTCATTGTCATTGGCTCATTTATTGTAAGTAAACAGACAAATATTTACGCACTGGCAATAGGGAGTGTTGTCGCTACACTCTCTCAGTTTCTGTTACTCTTGGCTTTTAGTTATAAAAAGAAATATCGCTTTCAATTTCGCTTTGATGTAAATGATATTCATATAAAAAAAATGATGATCCTGGCATTTCCTGTGATTATAGGTTCCTCTGTTACTCAGATTAATCTATTAATTGATCGTACGTTAGCCTCTTACATTGCAGCAGGGGGAGTATCGGCATTAAACTATGCAACTACCATTAATCTGGTAGTGTTAGGAGTCATTGTTAACTCTATCACCTCTGTTTTATATCCTAAAATTTCCAAGATGGCATCAGAGAATAACCTACAAGGAATCCATAAATATTTATCTCATGCCGTTAATTTCATTCCTATTTTTATTCTCCCTGCAACTGTTATTTATTTGCTGTTCCCAGAGGAAATTATTCTACTTTTGTATGGAAGAGGTGAATTTAATGCACAGGCGGTTGCCATGACATCAAGTGCCTTATTTTTCTATTCGATTGGAATCATTGGAATGAGTTATAGGGAGCTTTTCTCAAATGTTTTTTACTCCTTACAAGATACAAAAACACCAACAATAAATGCTACTTTATCAATGGTTCTCAATATTATTTTAAACTTCGTACTTTTTCGTTACTTGGGAGTTGGTGGAATAGCATTAGCAACAAGCATATCTGTACTCTTTTGTTCATTTTTGCTGTGGAACCAACTTAGAAAAAGAATTGGAAGCTTTGATATGAAATCTAATATCTTAAGCTTAAGTAAAACCTGTATAGCAACCATTGCGATGGGGGGGGTGAGCTTTTTTAGCTATGCCTTATTACAAAATCATTTGAGTTCAATTATGGCTTTGGTTTTATCTATTTTCTTTGGACTGATCGTCTACATTGGGTTGATTCTAATCTTGAATATTAAAGAGGTTCAAACCATTGTACTCCGCTATCGAAGAAAATCGGGATCTGGAGATAAGGTAAAGCAGGTTGTCTAATAAACTTTCATTATAAAACGATGAAAAGGTCGTAAGAAAAATGGACGGCTTTATTTACAAGACAATAGATGGTAAGGAGCAGAAATGAAAATATTATATGTAACGACGATTTCAAATACAGTTAATGCTTTTCTCATTCCACATATTAAGTTCCTTATTGAGCAGGGAAATGAGGTTAATCTCGCATGTAATATTGTTCAGGAGGTCAATCAGGAACTGTTTCAACTAGGATGTAACATTCATCAAGTTGAATTCCAACGGAGTCCCTTGAAGAGAGAGAATGTAACGGCGTATAAAAAAATAAAGGATATTGTCTTACATGAAAGGTACGAGATGGTCCATGTACATACTCCTGTCGCATCCTTCATAACTCGACTTGCTTGTAGAAATATTAAAAATGTGAAGGTCTTCTATACAGCCCATGGCTTTCATTTTTATAAAGGAGCTCCCAAAGTCAATTGGTTTCTTTATTATACTCTTGAGAAATTGGCAGCAAGATGGACAGATACGGTTATTACCATGAATGATGAAGACTATAAAGCAGCTCAAAATATAAAATTTCGGAGTGAGAATTCCGTTTTTAAGGTTCATGGAGTTGGACTAGATTTTCATACATTCCTCCCACAAACAAAAGAAAAAAAAGAAAGGTTACGAGCTGAATATGGATATGACCAATCAGATTTTATCTTAATCTATGTAGGAGAACTTAGCTATCGTAAACATCAAGATCTACTAATAGAGGCTATTAGTCATTTAAAGGATGAGATTTTGCAGATAAGGCTGTTACTTGTTGGAGATGGAGAAAAGTTACCCGAATATAAAGAGTTAGTTATGACACTTGGGTTAGAAAATAAAGTTGAGTTTTTAGGCTATCGGAAGGATGTCCACCATTTAATGACGATTGCAGATGTTGCTATTTCAACCTCAAGGCAGGAGGGGTTACCAGTTAATGTGATGGAGGCAATGGCAACCGGGTTACCGGTAGTTGTGACAGATTGCAGAGGAAATAGGGATCTCGTTAATAATGGTGAAAATGGTTTTATTGTTGGAGTAGATGATTTAGTTGTATTAGCAAATGGAATCGAGAAGCTCTATCTATCAAACGATTTAAGACAAGTTTTTGCAGAAAGAAACGTGCAGAAAGTTCAGAAGTTTGCTCTTAAACAAGTATTGCTTGAGATGAAGGAAGTATATGAGAAGCAATCAATTAAATTAAAGTCATCTTAATATGGTGGTGAAAAGATGAATACCAAGGTATCTATTATCATGGGGGTTTATAATAGCGAGGTTACGCTAGCTCAAACCTTACAATCTATTGAAAAACAGTCCTATCAAAATTGGGAACTTATTATTTGTGATGACGGATCCACTGACCGTACCCTTGAAATTGCACAGAGATTTGCACGAAATAACTCAAGATTGAAGGTAATAAAAAATCAACATAATGTAGGTTTATCCAGAACATTGAATCAATGCTTAGAGCATTGTTCAGGTGACTATATCATGAGGCACGATGGAGACGACCTTATGGTTGAGGATAGAATTGAAAAACAAGTACGTTATATGAACACACATGAATGTGACGCATGTGGTTCATGGGCGTATTTGTTCGACCATGATGGAGTTTGGGGGATAAGGAAACTTATCCGGAATCCCAATAAACTAACAATGGTAGTTGGAGCACCTTTTATCCATCCTACAGTTATCATGAAGAGTGAAAAATTACATGAGGTTAAGGGTTATTCTGATAATTGGATAACGAAACAAAGGCTAGAGGATTATGATTTATGGTTGAAATTTTTTGAAAAGGAGTTCATTCTCCATAATATACAGGAGCCTCTGATTTATTTTAGAGAGGACAAATACTCTTATAATCGGAAAAGTAGAAAGTTTAGAATAACGGAAACAATTGCAAGGTTAGATGCATGTAGACGTTTGAACATTCCATATTACAAAAGAGTTTTTGCTATGAAACCCTTGTTAGTGATGCTCATTCCTAGACGGGCACTTAGGAAATACCATATATGGAAAGCCAATCAACAAAAAGACATTTTCACCTCTAATAAAATTGATAATACCTAATAAGAACCTTGGAAATGAACTAGATTGAAGAAAGGGGCAGAAGATAAATGAGTTCACCATTGCGTACTGCCTTTATTTTACAAATTCATAAAAACCCCGAGCAAGTAAATAAATTTGTACATCAACTTATTTCAGGGGACAAAGCGGATGTATTTATTCATATTGATAAAAAATCCAGGGAACATTTGAGTGGAAAAATTATTACAGGACCAAATGTTATAACTCTTGATGAGTCCATTGATTGCGAATGGGGAGATATAAGTCAAGTTGATACTACACTTTTATTACTTAAAGCAGTTGTTGCAACAGAAAGAGAGTACGATTTCATATGTTTAAGAAGTGGTCAAGATTTACTTATAAAGGAAGGGTTTAGGGAGTTTCTAGAAGACCATCAGAGAAATATATTTATGACTTTTCGTTTGATGGAAAGAAATGAACTAGGACTAATGAGGTTATACTGGCCTAAGATCACCAGAAGAAGATATACGACTGCTCATCCGATTAGAGTTTATAGAAGAATGTTACTTACTCTTTATAGAAGAAGATTGAATCTTTTACCCAATATGAAAAAATGGCCAAAAGAAATCTCTTTCTATAAAGGTTCTCAATGGTTTTCCATTCCATATAGTGCCGCTAGTTACATATTGGAATTTCTAGAGGGAAATGAATGGTATTACCGTTATTTTAAAAATACACTGGTTCCGGACGAGAGTTTCTTCCAAACACTTATTATGAATTCACCCTACCGTAAAGCTGTAATCAATAACAATTTATATGCTTTTAAATGGGGTGAAACACTTAGTGAAAGGAATTCTCCTCAAGATCTAACAAGGGAAGATATACCCATGATGGAGGTTTCGAATCAGTTTTTTGCTAGGAAGTTTGATGAGTCTAAAGACTCATTTGTTGTTCAATATTTTACGTCAAAAGTTGACTTTAGTTCCGGTAGGAAAATCAGACAATATAAGGTTTATTCGAAAAGTAATGTTTCAATTAAAAACCAAATATAGTTAAGTCATGATTATTGGTGTTGGGAAGATAAAATGATAATAAAAAATATAACTAGAGGAAAGCGAAAGCGTAAAATGATATTTCTATTTATAGTTGTTGTATTAATTCTCATAGGTTTAACTGTTTTAGGTTATACGAAACTTGGAAAAAATTCAAATTCTGATCTATTATCCATCACGGTAGACTCAAAAAAAATTGATTTAAGAAGTAAAGAGAAACGCCTTATTTTCGTAACAACCCAATATAAAAATGGAGATAAGAAGAATGTTAATGACATGAGTCATTTTTCATCTTCCGATATCAATGTTGTAACGGTAGATTCGGCTGGGGTTGTAACTGGGAAAAAAAACGGTACAGCAAAGATAACAGTACGTTACCGGGGAATTAGAGAAAGTATTACTATTTCTGTAACAAATGATTATCTTCAGTTAAGTGTAAAGGATTTTGGTGCGTATGGAGATGGACTTCATGATGACACGAGTTCTTTTCAAAATGCTATTGACTATCTTGCTGAACAGGGTGGAGGGGATTTATTCATCCCTGCTGGGACATATGATTTGCACCCCATTTTTTTAAAAAGCAAGGTTAATTTAGTAGGAGAAAATCGAGATAGGGTTATTTTAAAACTTAATGACCATGCCTCAAATGAACAAACACGGTTAATTACAATGGAAAGTAACACAAAGGTTCAATCACTTACATGTGATGGAAACTATCAGAACCATCCTAACGGTAGTGAACATATGCATTGTGTTTTTGTTTACGATAGCGATTATGTTGTTATTGAGAATAATAGATTAATTAATGCTGTTGGTGATGGAATCTCCGTCTCTGGTTCTAAACAAACTAGCAACTATGTTGTTATCGCTAATAATATAATTGAGGAAAACCAACGGTCACAGATTGTTATAGAACAAGTGAATCATGTAAGAATCCTTAACAATATAATCAATTCTCAAACAGGTCGTCCAGGAATACACTTTGAACCTTGGGAAGAGATCCAATATTATGATGCGAAAATTACGGGTAACACCATTGATTCAAACACTAAAGGGTATTGTATACTTCTTACTGGAGCAGATTCAGAAGGAGCGGGTGTTGGGGGTTCGGGATATTTCTATCAAGGGATAGAGTTTTATAAAAATAATGTGACCTGTCCATTTGGATTTATTCGCATTGTTGATACCTCAGGAGTAAGAATTTATGACAATACCGTTAATGTTAAGCATATTCATGTATGGAGAAAAAATGAGAAAGTCTCTATTTACAATAACAAGATTACTGGGGAAGACGGTATACGTATAGAAGGGAGCTTGAAAGGAAATCTAATCTCCTCTAACACATTGATTGAGGAAAATACCTTTCATACTTCTAAAAAAGGAATTGTCATTGAGGAGGGTGCAGAAAATATAAAAGTTACTAATAATCAGTTTTTCGGTTCTGGAAGCGATAAAGGAATTCAATTATTCGCATCAGAAGATATTTTAAACGTTGATGTAAAAAGGAATACTTTTAGTGAGTACGAGACTGGAGTTTATTTTGATTATGACTCGTATGTAGATCGAAAAATAAGTGATGTAACAGTAATGGAAAATAAGTTTTCCAACATAGATGGATTTTCGACTTTCATCATGGGCCCGGTACAACAAGTTGTCATCGATAAGAATAGCATGAACGATTCATCAGGTGTCTTTATTTATGTACACGAAGGGCGTCCAATGTCTAACATTAGTATAAGGAATAATGTGATTTCAAGGGGAAAAAGAGGAATCTACCTGACTGAGATTGGTAATGGTTCTTTAAAAGGATTACAGATTACAGGAAACTATATATCAAGTACTACTGATAGAGGAGATGGGAACATAACCGGAGCAGCAATCGAACTGGATCGTGAAGCTAATCTAATTAAAGGCGTGTTGATAAGGGATAATACATTGATAAAAAATAATCGAAACTTTATTACTGTTCCAGATGCTTTGCAGAAATTTGTTTCTAACAATAATTATTAAAGTGAAATAAGCAATTCTTTACACAGCAGTAATTAATGTTTTTATTATTAAGCTATGTTAAATCTTGTTGTTGATTTTCGTTAGGATACTCGCTTTCCGCCGCGGGTGAGTTCGGGAGCCTCCTCGGCGCATACGCCTGTCGGGTCTCCCGTGACCCGTTCTCCCGCAGGAGTCTCGCGTCCTGCCACTAGAATCAACTCTACTAAAAATAGTAACACTGTTCTTTAACAGAACCTAGTAGTAAAAATGAAATTAATGGGAAGTTAAATTGCAAGTTACGAAGAAGTTTAAGGAGGATGAAAGTTGGGACGCTTACTCGAAACCGAAAATGAAAAAACAATGCTTTTGTCAGATGGGAAACTAGATTATAACGCTATTTCTGAATTAGAAACAAAGTTTGGGTCCTCATTTTATTTTTTAAATGTGAGTCAACTAAGAACCAACTATCGAAAAATGGAGACAGCCTTCAAAAAACAATACCCAAATCTTTTAATTGGCTATTCTTATAAAACAAATTACTTGCCGTATTTATGTAAGGAGCTATCCTCTTTAGGTGCATATGCAGAGGTGGTCTCGAGACTTGAATACGATTTAGCGATTAAAATCGGGGAAGACCCAACAAAAATTATCTTTAATGGTCCCATTAAAAGAAGAGAAGATATTCATACTGCTTTAAAGAATAGAAGTATAGTAAACTTAGATTCTTTTTATGAATTAGATTTTGTGAAAGAATATGCTCAAATGCATTCATATGAACAAATTAAAATAGGGTTAAGGGTCAATTTTGATTTAACACAGGACGGAGTTAGCCCTCATCAAGAGGGGTATGAGATTAGTAGATTTGGTTTCTGCGTGGAAAATGGAAGTCTAGCGAGAGCATTAAAGGATCTATTAGAGTCTCAGAATGTTCAAGTAGTTGGATTTCATGGCCATTTTTCTACTAAAACTAGAAGTGTGGAGATTTATCGAAAGATTACTAACACCCTTTGCAAATTGGCAAAGGAACTAATTCCTTCTAGTGTCGAGTATATCGACGTAGGTGGAGGGATGTACGGGGAAATCCCTGAATCATTTGGCATTCAAGCCCCTACTTTTGAAGAATATGCAGAAGCTATCGGTTCTGTCATGACTGCCGAATTTGGTAATCATCCAGGTAGCCCCTTTTTAATTATTGAACCTGGTATTTCAATGGTAGCAAACGTATTTAGCTTTGTATCTAAAGTGATTGAAAGCAAAAGGATTCAAAAACAACATTTTGTCCTAGTGGACGGTAGTGTTCACAATATAAAACCAACGATGCACAAAAGAAATCTTCCGATGCGAATCGTGAGACAAAAGGAGAATCAATGTACGCAGCAATTTTTTCATATTGTCGGTTATACTTGTATGGAAAAAGACTATTTAGCGCATGACATCTTGGATCAACTTCCTCAAAGAGGGGATTACATTATCTTTGAGAACGTCGGAGCTTATACAATTGTTTTCAATCCCCCATTTATAAAAGAACGACCATGCATCATAGCCATTGATGGGAATAAGGTCTTCATGACTCGGAAAAGAGAAACTTTTAGGCAGTTTTTTAATGAGGAACTTTATTGTTTTCTCAAAGAGGGGGAACTATGAATATCTTAATTTGTAGTGTTGGCCGACGAGTTAAACTAGTAGAGTATTTTAAAAAGGCCCTTCGCGAAGAAAAAGGAAAGGTTGTAGCCATTGACTGTGACTCAACAGCCCCTGCTTTGTATTCAGCGGATGAACATGAAATCGTACCACGAATTGACCATCCAGAGTATATATCTGTGGTCAAACATCTTTGTCGGGAATATAAAATAAGTGCAATTCTTTCCTTAATTGATCCTGAATTAACCTTACTAGCAAAGCACAAGGATGAGTTTGAGATAGAAGGTGTAACGGTAATTGTATCTGAGGAGGATGTTGTAGAAACTTGCTTTGATAAGTATTTAACTCATTTGTTCTTACTAGAACACAACTTACCAGCGGTACCGACATATACAGATATTAATAAGGTCATGGAGTTAGTTAAGATTAACACACTGAAATTCCCCTTAATTATAAAACCTAAAAAGGGAAGTGCAAGTATTGGCATCACAATGATTCATACTGTACAAGAACTTGAGCGTTTAAAAGTCGATTCTGAAGATTTAGTTGTCCAGCCCTTTATAAAAGGTGAAGAATACGGGGTTGATTGCTATGTGGATCTCATCTCCAAAGAAGTAATCTCCATTTTCCAAAAAAGAAAGATCAGAATGAGAGCTGGTGAAACAGATAAGTCCGTTTCAATCAAAGACCAAGCATTACAGGAACTTATTGAACGGCTTGTCCGTAAACTCCAGCCAATCGGGCCTATTGATATTGATTGTTTTAAGACAGAAGAAGGATATGTAATCTCTGAAATCAATCCAAGATTCGGAGGAGGATATTTGCACGCGTATGAAGCAGGAGAGAATTTTGTGAACTATATTATTAATAATATTAATGGAAATAAGAATAATACAAGCGAAATGGATTATCAAGAAGGAACAACTCTGATAAAGTATGATTCGTTTATTTTGATATAATATACCCACTAAAGCCCGAATTGGCTAGCAACGTAAACGCCGACATGGTTTAAGGAAGGCTCTTCTGACGATACTTACGTTAAAGCAAAACAATTCAAATGGTAATCTTCTAGAATGAAGTTTACAAATATTATAAAGTGGCTGATACTATTTTAGATAGGATAATACTAAAGTAGAACAAAATGAAGGAGCAGTTTAAATGAAACAGGTTACAATATTGATACCTGCATACAATGAGGAACAAGTATTATAGCAATTATGAAAGGCTCTGTTAAACTTTGCTGTTGATTTTCGTTACAGGACACTCGCTTTTCGCGGGGCGGGCGGTGAGCCTCACCTGTCCCGCTTCTCCCGCAGGACTTTGAATATGCTTCTATGAATCCGCACCGCACGAAGGAAATGCGTTAGCATTTTTGAGGAGTCTCGTGTCCTTCCACTTCAATCAACAGTGCTAATAAATCAACACTATTCTTTAACACAGCCTCTTTCCTACCCTACTTATCTGATCCATGCACCATCGTGTTTGGAGCCAGACCTAATGTCGTCATAGGGGAAAAATTGGTCACATTTTCTGGCGTAGAATTTTCAATAGAAGAGCCGACATCTTTAATGACTATATTATAATAGTCACTAAAGATGTCGGCTCTACAAATATAAAAAGGAAAAGGTCATTTGT
>NZ_JBMERO010000029.1:0-45221 GCF_049310945.1 Bacillus sp. DJP31
GTCCCATGCTTCCTCAAAATTTGCTTAGCGTATGTTTTCCGCGTTTTGTTGGTAGGACCCCATAAAGAACAAAATCGACCCTTTGATAACAGCGTAGAACCTCAAAGAACATTGCTACAGGGCGACGACGAAAATACTACTCAACCTAAAGATGGAATACAAATGATAGGGTATACGGTTATTCAAACAGATTCAAGCCCTACTCCAGTTCCTATAAGTTACACGTCTGACCAAGATAATAAGTATCAAGTTCGAAGGGAATGGGGTGAGCGGGTGACACGGGTGAAGACAAAATTAGAAACTAATGAAAAGGTGATTGCATTAACGCTGGACGGCCTGTTCATTAAATCGTATTCCATTATTTGAAATCGAAAATCATGGCACAGAACATCGGCCTTTATCTATAAACGGAAATTCTGCATGGGGAATTAAAGGAACTGAGAAAGTAAGTGAAATTGTAGATGAAGTGCTTACTAACTATCGTAGTATAGAGAAATTAACGGGTAAGGCACCAAAATTTTTTCGCTCGGGAACTGCCTTCTATGACGAAGTTGGGGTAAGATTTGTCAATGAGATAGGCGAGCAAGTAGTTAACTACAATGTTCTGGGGGATGCTGGGGCAACTTTTTTCAAAGGAACAAGTGAGAGATGCCATACTTAATGCAAAACCTGGGTCCAATGTGTTACTGCATATGAATAAACCAGATAGTGAAACAGCAGAGGGAATAAAGCTTGCCATACCAGTACTTAAACAAAGAGGATTTCGATTTGTGAACCTGGAAGATTATCCACTAATTTAAGACTTTTATTCAGGAGGTACTAAATGATAAATCCTGCTTGGTTATTTGTCAGCGCAACCGTTATTGCTGATGTTGGGATACTGGTCTCTTTCAATAAATTGATGTCACATATTCATTCGAAAGTGGAAGAAGGCAAGGAAATTAACATTGAGTCGTTTCAAAAAGAACAGACTCGTTTTTTTATTAAGGTCGCTGTTGTAGAAGCGATCCCAATATTATTAATTGTCGTAGGCTTTACCCCAATTGAACAATTAGTCGCACCCATTAATATCTTTATCCCTTTGGTCATTATTGGTGCAGTCTTTCTAATCTGCTTGGTTAGCGTTCTTAGTAGTAGAAGAAATACAATGTCTTTTGATGAAATTTCTCATGAATCAAAACATATAGTTAACACATATATGTTTATGGGGCTAATCTTGTTGTCAGCAATTCCACAATGTCATAAACTTAGTATTCCATAAAATGGGTTTATGTACTTTATAGATGAAATTTACTAATTTGTGCGTAAATGTTCAGAATATCGTTAAATTTTATCTTGACATTTCAAAATCACCACAATAATCGACTTGAATACCAATTTTTAGGTATATCAATCGAGATGTGGTGATTTTTTATGGGAAAAAGTAAGTTTTTAGAAGCGGTAGAGGTGATACAAAAGCAACTGGATGATTTCATTTTCATGTGCGACTCAAGAGTGAAACCAACTTATTTCACTCGAGAAGGAAATAACAAGGTTAATTTTAAGAGCACAATCCTATTTATGCTTAATTTTGTTCGAAGAAGTCTTCAGTTTGAACTAGACCAATTCTTCGAATTGTTTCATAAAGGTGAAATGGCTATAAGTAAACAAGGTTTTTCTGCAGCCAGGGAGAAGATTAAACCAGAGGCATTTATAGAATTAAATCGTACGATCGTTGACTGGTTCTATAACCGAAATGATTACAAAACATTTATGGGGTATCGCTTATGTGCTATTGATGCTTCAATCTTTGAAATAAACAACTCTAAAAGATTAAGGGATTCTTATAACTGCGCTAAAGGCACGTCGGTCGAGCTTGCACGAGCTATGGCATCCTGTATATATGATATCGAAAATAACATGATTGTCAAAGCAATAATTACAAAATTTTCGACTGGTGAGCGTGGTGTAGCTGTGCAACTGATTGAAATGTTGAAGGAAAGTGGCTCAAAGAATGATCTTCTCCTCTTTGATCGTGGCTATCCTTCAATTGATTTCTTTTTTTATCTCGATAAATCTAACATAAAATTTGTTATCAGAATTCCTACCAACTCATATAAGAAGATGATTGAACCGTCATTATCTGATCAAACCATTAGGTTTGATAGAAAAGGAAAAAGCATATGTTTACGTGTATTGAAATTCGAGTTAGATTCAGGCATTGAGGAAATTTTAATCACCAACCTAATGGACGAAGCAATGGATGTTAAAGCTTTCAAATCCCTATATTTCAAACGTTGGGGGATTGAGACCAAGTATGATGAATTAAAGAATAAGCTGCAAATTCAAAAATTTACTGGGGATACACCTGTTTCAATTGAACAAGACTTTTATGCGTCTATCTTTCTATCTAACATGGCCTCCCTAGTTAAACAAGAGGCAGATGAATTGATAGCCGAAGAACAGAAACACAAAAATTTAAAGTATGAGTACACAGTCAACACGAACATACTTATTGGTAAATTGAAAAATACGTTGGTACAAATCATTTTAGAAAAAAGCCCTAGGAAACGTAAGGCGTTGTATAAAAAGCTAATGGAAGAAGTAAGTCGAAACAGAAGTCCGATACGCAAAGAAAGAAAGTTTAATCGAAGTAAGACTAGATTAAGAGCGAATAAAAATTGTTTTAACCAAAGACCTTGTATCTGATAATTAACAAGGAAAATTTAATCGTTTATAATACCGTGTAATCTCAAAAGAATAGAATACCTAGGGGTGTGTAAAAAAATGGAAACGCACTCCCGGGCATCCTTTTGTCTTTTTTCATGGTTTCCATAAAATTGTGCCATGATAAATTTCCATACTAACAAGTTTTCATCATTGATTTGTTAAATGTTATTTTTTGTAATCTTATCTTTATGACATTGAGCAATTCCAACAATTTCTGTTGTCGCACTATTTATAATGACTGGATATGGATAATTACTATCTACACCTCTAGAAAAAAACTCGACAAAACAAAATTTTATATTGAAAATGATGTCGGCATTCTTTATTATTAGACACAGTACTATATATCGTTGTTTTAATAATGATTTATAACTACATATTGTATTCGCCTTAAGTTAAGATGCCATAGGCTTAATTGGGAATCTGGTTAAAAGCCAGAACTGCCCCCGCAACTGTAAGTGTGGACGAAATGAGTAACCCACTGTGTTTTTTTAACGGGAAGGACTCAAAGTAGGACGATGCACGAGTCAGGAGACCTGTCTTAACTTTATAAGTTTTAATTTTTTCGGGGTTGGAGAAATTAAACGGTGGCATTTTAGGAGAAGATTCGGTCCTTCTATTTTTTGTTATCGTTTATTACCACTCTGCTGAGTGGTTTTTTTGTTTTATAAGAAGATAGGAGGAGATGGGTATGGATACTAAAGTTAAGGATTTAATATTAAGTTCAGTGAAGACTGTTATTTGGAAAGCGGAGGAAAAGTACAGTATTGATACTTCTAGCTTGCGAGAGCATTTATCAAAACTCACTCTTTCTGAGGAAGAATTGAATAAACAGGCAATGACTTTTGCGTTACATCATATTTCGATGGGTCAGCCTGATTGGACGTATTTAGCTGCTCATCTTTACCTTAACGAGTTATATTTGAAGGCTAGTAAAAATAGAGGCTATAAGCCTGAGCAAAGGTATGGTGATTTCTTACAGCTACTCAAAGTGCTAACCGAGATTGGAATTTATTCAGACGCGCTACTAAACTCTTATTCTGAACAGGAGATTGCCGGTTTAGCTGATGAAATAGATCCAGAAAAAGACTATTTATTTAACTATATCGGCTTGTTCTTGCTCGCTGATCGTTACATAGCAAAGGATTATGAGAGAAATATTTACGAGCTGCCACAGGAAAGATTTATGATTATTGCAATGGTTTTGATGATGAATGAGCCAGAAGAACTGAGAATAAACCTTGTTAAAGAGGCTTATTGGGCGTTAAGTAATTTGTATATGACCGTGGCTACCCCAACCTTGGCTAATGCAGGTAAAAGCTACGGCCAATTATCATCTTGTTTCATTGACACGGTTGACGATTCCCTTGAAGGTATTTATTTAAATAACTTTGATACGGCAAGACTTAGTAAGGACGGCGGGGGTATCGGTATTTATTTTGGGAAAGTAAGAGCTTTAGGGTCTGATATTAAAAGGTTTAAGGCTAATTCATCTGGAGTTGTCCCTTGGATACGCCTCATCAATAATACAGCTGTAAGTGTGGATCAGCTTGGTCAAAGACAGGGAGCCATTGCTGTTTACTTGGATATTTTTCATAAAGATATCATGAATGGTTTCCTTGAGCTAAAAACGAATAATGGAGATGAAAGAAGAAAAGCTCATGATATATTCACGGGTGTTTCAATACCTGATTTGTTCATGGAAACGCTTGAGGTGCAGGATGAAAGTGGACGCAGTATGGGCGTATGGCATACCTTCTGTCCACATGAGGTGAAACAGGTCATGGGTTGGAAGGATGAACAAGGGAGACCACTGGGTCTTGAGGATTTCTATGATGAAAACGATAAAAAGCATTTTTCAATCAAGTATCAAGAAGCGGTGAATCATCCATTTCTGCCTAGAAAAACCTATAGAGCCATGGATATCATGTCTAGAATCATGGTAGCTCAGCTAGAAACAGGTACTCCGTATATGTTTTACAGAGACGAAGTAAACAGGCAAAATCCGAATAAGCATTTACTTACTAAAGGTAGAACATCTATTTACTGTAGTAATTTGTGTACGGAAATCGCTCAAAATATGTCCCCAACTGTCATTGTGAAAGAGTATCAGGATGAAGAGGGAAATCTTGTAATGGTGAGGAAGCCAGGAGACTTTGTTGTTTGTAATTTGTCTTCTATTAATCTACCGAGAGCTGTTCGATCTAGAGTTCTAGAACGATTGATTCAGGTACAAGTAAGAATGCTAGATAATGTGATAGATTTAAACACGATAGCAGTTGGGCAAGCCGAGGTAACTAATAAAAAATTTCGAGCAGTAGGATTAGGTACTTTTGGTTGGCATCACCTATTAGCTTTAGAAGGGATCCATTGGGAGTCTAACGTGGCGGTTGAGTATGCAGATAAGCTCTCAGAGGATATTGCCTACTACACGATTCTTTCCTCTATGAATCTAGCTAACGAAAAAGGAGCCTACAGCCAATTTAAGGGTTCAGAGTGGGAAACGGGTGAATATTTTAATCGGAAAGGATATGAATCAGAAAGGTGGAATCATCTCAAACAAGATGTTAGCCAATATGGAATAAGAAATGGCTGGCTTATGGCCATTGCACCTAATTCTTCAACGGCAAAGATTGGAGGATCCACTGATGGAATCGACCCATTGTATGCTGTTGAATATGCTGAAGAAAAGAAGAACTTTAAATTTAAAGTAACTGCACCAGATCTAAATCATGTCACATATAACTATTATCGACGAGCCCGACATGAACTAGATCAAACGTGGAGTATTAGACAAAATGCAGCGAGACAGCGACATGTTGATCAAGGGATTAGCTTTAACCTGTACGTCCGCCATGATATAAAGGCAAAAGATCTATTACATTTACACATGCTTGCTTGGAAGGAAAAACTGAAAACGACGTATTACGTCAGAAGTACATCCCAATCAGAAATAGAAGAATGTGAATCTTGTCATAGCTAAGGAGAAGGTTAATATGAATTCAAGCATTTTATCAAAAATAAAACTACTGAACCCAGAGTTTCCAAATAAATCAACGGGGATTATAAATGGACAAGCTTCAGGTATTCTGAATTGGAACGATATTGCTTACCCCCAGATGTACGACTTTTACCAAATTCTGTTATCAAACTTTTGGAAAGCACAAGAAATTAATATGCAAGATGATGTAAAGGAATGGGATCAATTATCTGTAGTGGAAAAGGATGTATTCTTACGGATAAATACACAGCTTGCCTCACTTGATAGCTTGCAAACACCAATGATGAGTCAGGTGATGGATTATGTGACCGACCCAAGCTTCAAAGCGATATTTGCTGTCATTTCACAGCAGGAAGCTGTACACAATGAATCCTATTCCTATGTTCTGAGCTCACTTGTCCCATTAAGTGAACAAAATGAGCGATTTAACGAGGCGAAAGATGATCCAATCGTACAAAAACGTAATGAATTAATTTTAGATGCCTATGAAAGGTTCAGGGAGCAACCATCCCCTCAGCATTTATTTGAACTAGCTGTTAATTCAATTAATTTAGAAGGAATTTACTTTTATTCTGGGTTTGCCTTTTTCTATAGCCTTGCCCGAAAGCAGAAAATGCTTAAAACCAGTACGATGATTAGCTATATTCAGCGGGATGAAATGCAGCATGCCTATTTCATCTCTCAATTTATCCGTATTCTTTTAACGGAAAATCCAAAGTTAAATAGTCGAGCTAACATCCAATATATTTACAGAACAATTGACCAATCCGTCCAGTTAGAGAAGGTATGGTCGAAGCATATTTTAAAGGATATGACCGATATTAATTTAACTGAGTTTGAAGGTTATCTCGAGTATTTGGCTAATAAAAGGTTTCGTCAGCTTGGACTAGCGAATTACTATGAGGATCGTGACAACCCGATGCCGTGGATTCAAGTTTTTAGTGACGAGATGATAAATGGAACAAAGTCAGATTTCTTTGAGCAAAAGTCAAGGAATTATACAAAGGTTTCCCAAGCAAATGGATTCGATGAGCTATAGAGTTGTTGTTATTTATGCATCTGTATCAGGAAACACTTACACACTAGCACAAATGATCTATGATTCCTTACTAGAAGAGAACCTGGTGGCAGACATGCTCCCTATCAATCAGCTTACAATGGTAGATTTGCAGAAATATGATATGATTCTCATCGGATCGTACACATGGGGAAGCGGAGAAATACCAAAGGACATGCTGCCTCTTTATAAGAAATTTGAAAAGGGAGAGCTTACTCGTTCCGTCACGGGAGTTTTTGGCACAGGAGATAAATGCTATCCCTACTATTGTGGTGCAGTCGACCTGTTTAGAGATATGCTTCATGTCCACTCAAATTTGGCCGTAACCCTAAAGATAGAGCTAATGCCTCAGCAAAAGGATAAGGAAAATTGTAAGAGGTTTGTGGAAAAAGTGTTGCAGCGAGTAAAGGTAAGATACTAGATACTCGTTCATTAAGAAAGAATACCAGTGTTCATAGATAGTCTTATGAAGAAGAAAAAAAGATGGTACTTGAAGATAAATTTAGAAAGAGAGCGACCGTCCAGTTGGGCAGTCGCTCTCTTTCTATTGGTTTCTTCACGCTCTTTGTTTTCTTTTATTGACGATAAGAGGATAGAAAAGTGACAGCGCAGTTAGAATCAATAAAATAATGGAAATCGGCGATTCAAAGAAAATTCCAATACCGCCGTCCGAAGCTACTATGCTTTTTCTGAAATTTTGCTCCATATCAGTTCCTACAATTAATGCAAGAATGAGAGGGGCAATTGGGAAGTCATAGAGTTTCATAAACAATCCAATAACTCCAAAAATAATTAAAATGTAGAAGTCTAGCATACTGTATTTCATTGTATAGGCTCCAATGAACGCCAGGACTAAAATGATTGGATAAAGAACCTTCGGTGGAACATCCAAAATTTTCACGAAAACGCCAACCATTAAAATATTAATAAGAACTAGGAATATTTTCCCTAAAAACATACTATCAATCAAACTCCATACCATATTTGGGTCACTCTCGAACAAAAGAGGTCCTGGTTTTACACCTAACATAACAAGGGCTCCAAGCATGACGGCTGTTGTTCCAGAACCAGGAATCCCCATTGTTAGAAGTGGAACGAATGCACCAACTGATGCCGCATTGTTAGCTGTTTCAGGCGCCGCAACACCTTCAATGGCACCTTTCCCGAATTCTTCAGGATGCTTTGATAATTGCTTTTCTGTACTATAAGCAAGTAACGAAGCAATCGCCCCACCAGCACCGGGTAAAATACCCACCAAAAACCTAAAGGCGAGCTACGAAGCATTGGCCACTTTGTAGTACGATTCCAATCTTCTTTTGTAATCCAGATTCGTCCAAGTTTATTTTTCTCACCCAGGGGATTATCAATGGTTAAATAGTTGTAGAGTATTTCACCTACAGCATAAATTCCAATAATAATAACTAAAAAGTCTATTCCGTCAGTTAAGTGGACGATATCAAATGAAAATCGATAAACTCCAGTTTGCAAATCAATCCCAATTGTACTTAGTAACAATCCTAACGCCATAGAAATAAATCCCTTAGTCATATTACCTATTGATAAAGATACGACAGCTGAAAGGGTGAACAACATTAATAAAAAGTATTCAGCAGGTCCAAATTGTATAGCTAGATCAGAAAGTGGTTTTGCGAGTAACATAAAGCCGATAATGGCAAACGTACCACCGATAAGTGAACCAATTGCAGCAATAGCAATCGCTGGGCCGGCTCGTCCCTGTTTTGCCATTTGATAACCATCAAATGTGGCTGCAATGGCGGATCCATCACCAGGTGTGTTGATTAATATGGAACTTAATGACCCACCATACATTGCACCATAATAGATGGTTCCCATTAAAATTAGTGCACTAGTAGGATCCATTCCAAATGTAACAGGAATCAAAACAGCAATCGCTGTTGCTGGTCCCAATCCTGGAAGCATACCAACGATTGTTCCTAAAAATCCTCCAAAAACGATGAATAAAATATTTTCTGGTTGAAGCACCGTGCCAAAACCATCAAGTATTTGTTGAAATTCTACACCCATGTTCTCCCCCCTATACTATGGTAAACTAACACCTAAAAGTGTACCGAACGCATACCACGTTCCTAAGCTAAAAAGCACAGATACACTTATATTTACAATCCACTTTTTTCTTCCATTTACGATAAATAATATGGCCATCAAAAATAGTATCGTAGAAATTAAAAATCCTAATTTTTCAAAGATAAGTGCATAAATAAAGGATAATACTAATGTTGAAACAATTAATAAAGATAAAGGGGCTCTACCTTTAAAAAGCAATTGTATTTCCTCATTTTGAGGATACGAATTTTTATATTCCTTTATGAGATAGATGACACTAACAATAAATAAAAATATACTAACCATCATTGGAAAATACATAGGACCTTCTGGATCCCCAAGCCTTGCTTTAGGTAAATTAAGTGTTCCGATAAAAAATAAAAGGGTAATTAAAATAAATACAATCGGTATTATCAATCTTTTAAACCCCATGCTATCATCTTCCTTCCTTTCTTTATTTTTAATAAAGAACCTCCATGTCCTTTCTGTAACTAAAGCTCTTATAAGTATTCTAAAAGTTTCGACATAGAAATGTAACCGTTTTCAAAATTAATCGTATAAAAATCGTAAAGTGTTTTTTGTTCATTTTGTTCACAAAAAAGGCATCTTGAAATTTATCAAGATGCTAGATAAAACATAAATTCGCTTATACTTTAATTTACAAATGCGTGGTTTAAATCCACCGTCTTTAGACGGTATACGCTTTTAGCCTTATCTTTAAATGTCCATACTACAATAGAGGTGAAGTATGGACGGTTATCAAAAAAGTAGTCATGCTGTATTTGATATAAAATACCACGTTATCTGGGTCACAAAATATAGGTATAAGGTTTTGCATGGTCCAATTAATTGCCAAAAGAACACGAGAGCTAATAAGGCAAGGATGCGAAGCCAGAGGGATCACTATTCTGCAGGGAAGTGTGGGCAAAGATCACATCCACCTGTTATTATCGTGTCCTCCAAGCCTTGCGCCAAGTAAGATTATGCAGTACCTAAAAGGACGATCATCCAGGCTTATACAAGATGAATTTCCAGAACTAAAGAAAAGATTCTGGGGACAACATTTGTGGGCAAGAGGGTACTTCTGTGCAACAGTTGGCAATGTCACTGAGGAAATTATTAGAAACTATATAGCTAACCAGTTTAGTGAGGGAAAAGATGAAATATTCAAGATTGAAGAATGAGTTTAGTCTAATTTAGTATGCTTTTAGCACAAGGACTTTGAGAAGACTTCAGTCTTGATATACGACTTTAGTCGTTTAACATTTGTTGACTTTACGATTTTATGGCGTTACTTCTCATGGGCTAACCAGTCAACGGCTGTTATTGCCCTATGGGTTGGTGCAATGTACTTATTCATCGCGAAGAAACAATACTGGATTGCCATGATCCCAGCAATCTTCATGACCATGACAGTATTCACTTATATCCTAAACGCACAAATTGGATTTGGCTTATCAATGACCATTTCATACATTGCTGCTGCAATTATTACTGTAGCAATTGTTGCGATCTTCTTCAAAGCAGCAATCAAAGCTCGTAATAATAACGTACAGCTAGATGAAGATGTATTGGAAAAATCTTCCTAATTAATAAATAAATTAGCTTGGGATTCCCAAGCTCTTTTATGTTTACCCGCCGATGATTGAACCATCATCCATTAAAATTGACTTATTCTCTATTAATCTTGTCTTGCTCTCCCCATTTGATAGCCCATCTCCAAATTTTTTAATGAAAATTAAGTGGAGGGATATCCGTTAAAGTAAATCTTGAAAGAGTGTATCAATGTCAATATTGATGCAAGAAAAGAGTGGAGATCTCAACGAGTCACCAGGAATAAGTGTCGCGTACAGGTTTAAGCTTTGGTTGTTTAGAAGAAACTGGTCAAGGGTCTGATGAATCGGATCAACAATCCAATATTCTTTCACACCAAAGCGGGCATAGGTTTCCTTTTTCGTTGTTTTATCTCTCTTGCCTGTGCTTGGTGAAAGAATTTCAACAACAAGGTCTGGTGCACCGCTTATTTTATCGTCTTGTATGATTGATATGTTCTCATTCATAATAAAAATAACATCAGGCTGAAATGTGTTTTTTTCGTCTAAATAAACATCGATTGGAGCGACAAGGAGTATCCCATTTGAGTGACACGTGATGTGGAGAGCATTCAAAATTTCCGTGACAAGAAGTTGGTGTTTAACGGTAGGGGATGGTAGTAAGTCATAGCGGATTCCGTTTATGATTTCATATTGCTCATCAATCAAAGCACGGCTGGGGTCAGTATTTATGTCAGAATAAGGCTGGGACTGTTCATTAACTTGCTTAGTAATGGCTGGATCCTTTGATTTTTTCATATGTCAAACCTCCTTTTGATTTAACTTAACTATATCATAAAAACTATTGAAAATAGAAAAAGGTTGTGTTAAGTTACATGTCGAGATTTATAGAAAAGGAGAGTCGAGCGTCAAATAGAGGTAGGCGAAATTTCATTAGGTTGCATGAGGATGGCAGGTCTGCAAAAATCCAACCTGTTGTCGGTTCCATGAAACTAGGGCGTTTAAGAGACATCGCGAAAGCTTATGAAATTACATTAACAAGGGAAGAATGGTACGAGCTTATCGTACGGCTGGAAATACACTACCATAAGACATAAAATTTGATCATTGAAAGGGGTAAGGAATTTGAAGGTAAGTATTTTAGGTGGCGGAAATGAGGTTGGTGCAACTTGTTTGCACATTGAGATAGCGGGGACGAACCTATTGATTGATGCGGGGATGAGAATGCATGCGGATGATCCGATGCCAGCTCTTGGAATGCTAGAAAATCTTGGTGATCCTGATGCTGTCCTTGTTACTCATGCACATGCCGATCATATTGGAGCACTTCCAGTCATACATTCGCTCTATCCGAAAGCGCCTGTTTATACTACGCCACCAACTGCTGATTTGATGAAAATTATGATGAAGGATTCATATAAAATTCTGGAACAACGTTGTATTCAAACAAATACACTAATTCCTTACACGGAAGATCAGGTTAACAGCTTACTTGGGTCTCTTCTCCTTTTTCCTGCAAGTGGAGTTCTACGGATTGGGAATGTTAACGTTACTATTTACCGGGCAGGACATATTTTGGGTGCCGTTATGATTCTTCTTGAGGGCGATGGTGAAACCATTCTAGTTACGGGTGATCTAAGCTTTAATGCGGGTCGAACCATCCCAGGAGCTCAAGTCCCACACGGAATTAACCCTGATGTGGTTGTGATGGAGTCTACTTACGGAAATAGAATTCACACGGATCGAAATACAGAGGAAAGAAATCTTGCTAATCATATTTCTGAGGTGATTTCTGACGGTGGATTTGCTCTTATTCCAGCATTTGCTCTTGGGCGTGCACAAGAAATATTATTAGTGCTACAAGATTACATGGATAAAGGACTTATTCCGGAGTTTCCTATTTATGTGGATGGACTTGTCACACCGATTAGCCGAATTTATAAAAATTATCCTCACTTCCTGAAAGGGCCTGTTGCCCATCGTATTAAAAACAACGGTGATGCTTTTTTAACCGAGGGAAGGTGTAAGGCGGTGTCCCCAAAGGAACGAGATGAAATTCTAAAGGGGAAGCCAGGATGTATTGTTGCGTCATCCGGAATGTTAATAGGTGGAGCAAGCTCGTGGTATGCACAGAGGCTTATATCGGATGAAAAGAATGCTATTTTTATAACGGGATATCAGGATGAGGAGAGCCCTGGGCGGAGACTATTAAACATTGCTGAAGGGAATGGGGATTTTCTTGAGTTAAATGGAACAAGTTACCCAGTTAAGTGCCGAATTGGGAAATACGGTCTCTCGGCACATGCTGATTCAAACGAGATCAAACGCTTTATTGAGTCACTAGATCCAACCTATGTATTGCTAGTTCATGGTGATGATGAAGCTAGAAGTCAACTAGCAAGTCAAATTGACCCGAAACATCATCCTATTCTAGTAGAAAACGGAGAAACGTACCCTTTTGAGAAAAGAGATTCGGGAAAAGGTGTAAAAGGGAAACGTTATCAGAGCAACCAATCAAACGCAAAACTCCAGGAAAAGGTTGGTCATCTATTGTTGTATCGCCCTGAAAGTGAAAATACATTTAAACTTGCAATTTGTACAGGCTTCAACTTAAAAGCAAGCATATTATTTTGCCAGACTCTAAAAGGAAAACAAGTGAAGTTAAATTTGTCACAAGTCGTAGAAACATTCGGAAGCTGGAATCGCTCAATGGATGAGTTAAAACAGGCGGCTGATCAAGTATTTACGTTTAGTAGACCCTATCTCGAGGTGATAGATTGGAGTGTATTGCCTGAACAAACCCTTTCACTTCAAGAAGTATTCCAACGATTACAGGTAGAATCACTAAAGGAACAACTGGCAGTTGGTTTGGTTTTACAAGGTTTGCCTAATGAATATCGAATTACAGATGAGCGTGGATTTGGACTTTATACCTTCAACATAAAAGTTAAGCAATTAGTAAAGGACTTGAATCTTCCTATTCAAGGGCTTAAGGTAAATCCAAACCTTGCAATGGATGCTGTTCGTGTGTATATGGGAGATCACGCAAGATTTATCCGTTGTGGAGTTGACTCCCTTGGGACTTCACAGGAAAGGATAACGATTTACTTTGACTTTCCAGATGCAGTATCTGAGCTGGAGCGGATCGAAGCTGCTGTGGCTATTCGGAAGACGACAGGCTGGGAGATCGACTTTTCTGATAGCGTTCGTCAGGATTTATTACAAGGAAAGCTCTCTAAAATGTTAGGTAAATCGTTAGGTTCTCTATCTATTCACCTAAATGAACGAACAGTTGTGATTCCTGTGTCTCGACCAACAACAGATGCTCAAACAATTATTGATCAGTTTAAAAAGGACACAGGGTTTGATTTGCATTTTAAAGAGGATAAAAGATTATCCATACAAACTTCTACCAACAAGCATGCATACCAAGCAAATACTCCCTCAAAACGAATGGAAAATAATAAGGCCATTGAAGAAGCGAAGATGTGGGCTCTAGATAGGGGAATAACGATCTATAAAACAGGAATAAGGGATCAAAATGGGGAAATTTTCATGGAAGTTCACTTCATCTCGCCAGAAGTTGCCATGCACCACGAACCTGACTTAGAAGAACTCTCATATCGAATTGGAATGCCTGTAACGTTTGCTCAACAACCGAAGCAAAATGAAATCATCCGTATAACGACAGAATTCATCCCTGAAAGTTGGAAAATGGTAAAAAACCCTTCCATCCATATTGGTAAATCGCTGGTTACTGTCAAAGTAACTTCGATTCCCAGCGAAGCTGAAAAATTGAAAGTAAGTACAGAAATCGAGAAAATGACAGGGTATTCATTAGAAATTGTCGGGTAAATAGAATGATTTTGGTGCTTATCACTCTGTTTTATAGAAAGTCGGAGGACAGGATTGATAGGTAATGCAGCCCTTCCTCCGCACTCTAAAAAATCTATTAATCTTCGACTAATTCGATGCCAATAGTCATCAATTTCAAGTATAATAATATGTCACGGGTGTTAATTATCCGGAATTATACAGATTTATAACTTGGGATTTTTTGTATTTAATCAAAATAAGAGCCATTTTAAAACGCCAGTCAATAGGCAAGTTGTCTTTTAGTAGCTGTCTTTGAAAAGAGATAAACGATAATTTGTCGAATACTCTACCTTTAGATGTCTTTGAATAGAACATAAGCCATTAAAGCGGAAAAGAGTTGATTAAAAACGGCATTTTCAGTCGGGCCAAATAAAACAGGGACATTTAGGTTCTGTTTAATCCATCTCCCCTCACTGAAATGCCCGTTCAAATCGTTGGAAATACAGGACTTGTTCATGATGGGCCGATTGGTGAACAAGTAGCTGACATGCAGCTTGGCCCGCAGCAGGTTGAGTTATTGACGGTCATTCATCTCGCTCCTAACCAAGGGTGCCACGTTTTTGCTTTTGTTTAAGAGCAAGACCCACCAAATAAGTAAATAAACGTAACCTAAGATTGTATAAAAAGACCAAACAGATCCCTGTTGTAAATGATTAACTAAATGTTCAAATTCATTGAGCCCCTCCGCTCGTCCCATGCTGTTGAGAAAACTAATTAGGGGGACAGTCATTGTAAGAAAAATGGCGATAATAGACAAACCTATAATTTTCTTTCGAATAACACTAAAAATTGCTGTTCCCAAGGAAGTTAACAAACATAAGTAGTAAATGATCCAAAACCAGGTAGGAAGAGTCTCCCAATACATTTTTTTACCTCCTCATTGATTACTTATTTCTTATTACACATTTTTTGTTCAGTATATAACATATTTTAACAGGTCACCACTTATTTGTGAGTTAATTACCAATACTCTCTTTTTTTACTTAAGTGTGGTTTTTATAAACCTGTTATTTCTAATTTCGTCGCACATGGGGACAGGTTCATTTGTTATAATACCGTTTGAGAGGCGGAATTGAGATGAATAACAATAATAAGAATACGAAACAGATGTCTTTGGAAGATCTATGGGGTGATTTTGGAGCTTCGGAAAAGAAAAGTGAGATTGGAAAAGAAACGAAGTTAGTACACCCTATAGAATCTAGCTTTTTTCCAATCTCTCTTGTTAAGGATTTTGAGCGGTTTGTCGATTATATTCGAAGTCATAAAGTAGAGCTAACAAAAACGAATGAGTATATTTCAAGAAAGCACTTGATTGCTATTAATGATCAGCTATCTGTAAAGAATCAGGATGCAACACCCTATATGGATCAAGAGTATTACCCATACATACACTTTCTCTATTATATTGCCCTAGGCGGAAGGATATTGGAGAAAGTACCCGGTAAAGCGGGGAAATTACAATTAAAAGAATCGGAAAGAGCAGAGCAATTCAAGGAATTACTAGATATTGAGAAATATTTCTTTTTACTTGAAACTTTTTGGGTAGATGTGAATTGGGCAAGGATTCTCAATGAACGTACTAATACACGATTCTTCTCACTTCAGAAGGTACTCTACGTATTAAGCAAAAAGAAATCCGGATACTCTCTCCTGTTATATGATGACGAAAAGATGACAAGAGTGAATCAAGACTACCAGTTAGATAGTTGGAGCTATTTTCTGCTTTATTTTGAATGGTTAGGATTATGGGTGTGCGAGATTAATCAAGAACGTATTGCTTCGTATTGGTTAAAGAATCAATATTTTGCGAAATCAATTCAGTTAACAGAGTTTGGAGCAAAAGTTATCCCGGTTTTACTACTGAACCGGAATTTTGGACTATGGAATATTCCTCATAGACGAGAGAGTGGAGAGATTAATCCGATTCCTGGAGCTGAATTGGAAGATATGATGTTTGGAGAGATACCCCAGAAAATGGTCGATGCTATCTTTGAGATGATGGAGGAGGACCAAAGTTCCGAATCTTTTTTTCAGCCTTTTACTGGCCTTTTTCCAAATGAATCAATTCAAAGAACTCTGCCAAGGAAGAAGTGGATGTTTGTTGATGGTCACTATACCTTTAAGGTGTCTTTAACGAGTGGGATATGGCGAAAGGTTGTTTTATCCGGTCAACATACGATGAATCACTTACACAAAGTGATCATTGATTCATTTAATTTTGATAATGATCATCTTTATTCATTTTTTATGGATGGAATAAAGTGGTCGAATGACTGTATTGCTTGTGAATATGATAATTTTGGGCACCCTAATGCGTCTAAAATAAGAATTGGTGATATTGGATTAGAATCAGGTCAAAGGTTTTTGTATTTATTCGATTATGGTGATGAATGGACCTTTACTGTTGAAATGGAACATATTCGCGAGCTAGAATCAGTGCCATTTCAGCCTTATCTAAAGATTGGAAAAGGGAAAGCGCCTGTGCAGTATCGAGAAGATGATTTTGAAGATGAATAGCAGGGGGAGAAGACCATAGGGAAGACCATAGGGACAGGTACCTTGACCCACTGAGAGTTTAGAAACAAATTAATAGAGGTAACACCCACAAACCATGGAGTGGAGGGGGTGTTACCTTTTTGTTTTGACTGTGCTTTGTGAAACAGACACGAAAATGATTAGTCCATCATCCAGGATATCTTACGTATGGTTTAGATGTTGGGTAAGAATGGCAATGAATTCTTTATTAGCTTCCAAAGGTGTGAAATGACCTACGCCCGGAATAAGGTGATAAGACGCATGCGGCAACTCCTCATTTTTTAACTTTAGCCCATATTCTGGATGTATATAGGAATCGTGCTCCCCGAAAATAATGGTGATTGGCATGGAAAGAACTTCAGCTAGGCGTCCACGATACGTTTCGAGCTTCTCCATATCTCCTGAGCGATATAATTCTAGAATGATTTTGCCTTTACTAGGATTTGAAAACAACTGATAAAAATCCTCAACAATGGCTTGAGATACATTCGGAACGGATTTTTCCATAAAACCTTTAAATACTGGTTTGTTTTGCAGATAGGCAACCCATTGCTCCCCTCCGAAAGGAGAACGAATACTTAATGCATCTTTATGCCATAAATAATCAGGACTAAAGGTAGCATCTGAAATGATTAAGCTTTGCACACGCTCGGGGTGTATGCATGCCCACCTTGTTCCGATAAGGACCCCCCAGTCATGTGTGACAAGATGGAACTGTTCAATGGCGAGTTCTGCAGTGAAATCACTTATAAATTCCATATAACGCTCCCAAGTAGACGGTTCATCGAAGGATTCGCTTTGTCCAAAACCAGGAAGATCAGGGGCAATAGCTCTGTAGCCATCCTTCTGGAGTGCCATCATGGCTTCTTCCCAAAGCAATGAGGATTCAGGGAAACCATGTAAAAAGAGAACGGTTGGAGAATCCAACTTGCCAGAATCCAGATAGTACGTTTCTTTTCCTCGAACAGTAATGCCTTTTTTTTGCATCATGAACAGCTCCTCTTTATTTTTAATACCGACCGGTCTGTTTTAAAATAACATATTTAAAACCATTCTGCAATCTATTTTTTCATACTAAAATGACCAAGTCTATGTATTCTTGCTTGCTTTTCAAAAAGTAGTATACTATTTAAGACCAAATGGTACTTTTTCTGAGAGAAGGTTTTAACATGAATAAAGGACAGATAACCAAAGAACACATCATACGTGAGTCTGCTGGATTATTTAATACAAAGGGATACACCGGCACTTCCCTATCTGACATTATAGATCGTTGCGGTATTCGCAAAGGCGGAATATATAATCATTTTGAAAATAAAGATGAAATTGCCCTAGCAGCTTTTGACTATTCATTTTCGCTAATTCTCGCTTCTCTTTCCAAAGCACTAGAAATTGCCTCAAACTCAAAAGAGAGACTGCTGTCAATATGTGACGTTTATATAGATATTATTGAAGGGAACTCCTTAGAAGGAGGCTGTCCGATGTTAAATACAGCCATAGAAAGCGATGATGGACACCCACTCCTAAAAAAACGCGCTCAACATGCAATGAGAATATTCATGGAAAAGTTAACGGCAATCATTATTGAAGGAATCGAGAATAAAGAATTTAGAGAAGATATAGATCCTGAAGAGGTGTGTAGCTATATGATTGCTGTGATAGAAGGAGGCATAATGCTAAGTAAATTATTTGATGATAGCAAGTACATTCGACATTGCACAAATAATGTAATCCAATATATTGATGATCAGATGTTAAACACAGAAAGACCATAGGGACAGGTACCTTGACCCACTGAGTTTAGAAACAAATTAATAGAGGTAACACCCACAAACCATGGAATGGAGGGGGTGTTACCTTTTTGTTTTGACTGTGTTTTGTGAAACAGACACGAAAAAGATTAGTCCTTACGTATGGTTTAGATGTTGGGTAAGAATGGCAATGAATTCTTTAGTAGCTGCCAAAGGTGTGAAATGACCTACGCCCGGAATAAGGTGATAAGACGCATGCGGCAACTCCTCGTTTTTTAACTTTAGCCCATATTCTGGATGTATATAGGAATCGTGCTCGTTCTTTTTACCTATTAAATATCGAACTTTTGTAGGAGGGCATGCATATAGATGATTATAGGATGAATTTCTTGATGAAAATACTCGCAATTTGTTGCAGTAATCCCCCCTAAAGATGTGCGATCTCATTAAGAGTTATTCCAGAAAAAAGACAATCAAAACAGGCTATAGAACCATGAATCATATGTCAAATTGAGAGGATGGTTATTATTAGAACATTCCTTTTAATATTCCTGGCGCTCTCCTTATTTATTGTTTTGAGTGGTGTAACTTTTCAAGGTAAAAGTTATAAGGTTGACATCACTAAAAATACGTTGCTCATTGCTCATAGAGGGGCGTCGGCATTAGCGCCAGAAAATACGGTAGCGGCATTCGACAAGGCTATTACAATGAAAGCAGATTATATAGAAATTGACGTTCAAATGTCAAAGGATGGAGAGCTGGTCATCATTCATGATGTTACGGTAGACCGAACCACAAACGGTAAGGGGATGGTGAAGGATTTCACCTATGAAGAATTAGCAAAGCTCGATGCGGGAATTTGGTACAGTGAACGTTTTGCTGGAGAAAGAATACCAACACTTAGTATTGTATTAGATCGCTACGAAGGAAAAATTGGCATCTTAATCGAACTGAAAGAGCCCTCTCTCTATCCCGGAATCACGCAACAACTTGCAAGTGTACTAACTAAACGGGTCATAGTCAATTCCACAAATGCTCCTATTCTTGTTCAATCCTTTGATCATCAAGCAATTCAAGAGCTCCACACCCTTCTCCCCTCTATTCCTAAAGGAATTATTATAAGCGACACTACTGGCTTATCTAAAAAGAAAATACAAGAGATAGATGAATATGCCACGTTTGTATGCATTTATAAACATGCAGTAGACTTTCAGTTTATGAAATTAGCAAAACAAATGGACTGGCAAGTTTTTACCTGGACCGTTTCGTCTCGTGAAATGGTTATATATTTACAGCAATTAAACGTAGATGGTATAGTCACCGACCATCCTGGTACCGATTTTCAACGTATTTATTAGCTTACAGAGTTCTTAAAGACCATAGGAAGACCATAGGGACAGGTACCTTGACCCACTGAGTTTAGAAACAAATTAATAGAGGTAACACCCACAAACCATTTGAGGCAACCGCAACTGATATCGCGATTGTTAATAAAGGACAGCTCGTGATCCAGGCTGCTCCAAGCACATTAATAGCTGCGGCGGAGGGGAAAGTGTGGGAGTGGTTGATCGCGAATGATACATGGCTTAAAGTGCGCAATCAATTGTTAATTAGCAGCACCATTCAAAGTAGTGAAGGTGTGCGTTTGAGGGTTATTGCCGATATTCAGCCTTCAGCAGAAAGTCGCTTGGTGACACCGACATTGGAGGATGCCTATTTGTATTACATTTCCGCAAATAAGCAGGGAACAACGGTATGACATCGCTTCGTATACTTTACCATATGATGAAGGCTGATTATTTAGAAAGGGTTCGTAGATACAGCTTTTTGATTACAGTACTTCTATCGGTTTTTATTGTGTTTAAGTACATTCCTTCAAGTAGTGACAATTATTTAACTTTATCACTACACGATATACGTGGCATATATAACTCCGCTTGGATAGGCAGTGCGATTGCCGTATTAGCATGCTCTTAAGTCTACCTGCATTTTATCTCGCGAAAAATACAATTGAACGAGATGTGCAAACTGGAGTGGGACAAATAATTGCAACGACCCCGATCAGCAAGTGGATATACGCCATGGGCAAAATGTGGAGTAACTTTGTTCTCTTGATGTCGCTTGTTGCGGTTCTATTTGTATCTGCTCTTGCCATGCAACTGATTAGAGGGGAAGAGTATACGATTGATTTGGTGAAACTCTTGCTTCCGTTTATTTACTCCACCTTGCCGACTATGGCTCTAGTTGCTTCAATAGCGATCTTTTTTGAATCTGTACCATTGTTACGTAATGGAATAGGAAATTTTATTTATTTAATTTTATGGGGATCAGTGATTAAATTTTCGACGACAGCAATTCATTCTAGCCAGGATATGCTAGGACTTTCTCCGATCGTTAACAGACTGACGAGCGAAGCGAATGCGAGGTCTCCCAAAATGAGGGTGACCATGTTTCAGGTATAAGCCCGTTAAAGGGAGATTTACTAACATACGATTGGACGGTGTAGATTGGACTTTACTGATGTTTTTAGAACGTTATCTTTGGTTAGCTGTGGCAGTAGGGATTGTAGCAGTAGCTTCTGTTTTTTTTCATCGATTTGATCTAACACGGTCTGCCAAAATAAATAAAAAAGGTAAACCCAAAGAAATGGGTAACGCGGAACTGAATAGTAAGCCTGTACATAGGAATAACATTGAAATAAAGTTAACACCATTTTCAAATGGAAAAGGTCAATCTAATTATTTCAATACATTATCCATGGAACTGCGTCTTATGCTCAAAGGATTACGTTTATGGTGGTACGTAATCGCACTGGTCCTAATTCTACTAGGATTATTTTTGCCAATCGATAACGTAGTAAATTTTGTTTTACCCTTTACATGGATTTGGCCTATTCTCATTTGGTCGTCGATGGGGACGAATGAATCTAATTACCGTACCCATCAATTGATATTCACAGCCATTCATCCAGTTCGGAATCAATTTATCGTATTATGGCTGGCTGGAGTCATCTTTGAGTATTTGACAGGCAGTGGGGCTATGATTCATTTTCTCGTCGCAAGTGAGTGGGAAAGCTTAACGGCCATGGCGATTGGCGGATTGTTTATTCCAGGACAAGGGTAGGACAAGGGGACAGGCACCTCGTCCCAGATTTGAAGTGGGTCAATGAACCTGTCCCCCTGTCCCGGGACAGGCACCTCGTCCCAGATTTGAGGTGGGTCAATGAACCTGTCCCCCTGTCCCGGGACAGGCACCTCGTCCTGCTGCGTCTTAGGTTTTGTTAGAATGATTCAAAGTTATAACAACATTTCCTTTTTTGTGGCCTTGATCGACATAACGGTGTGCCTCGGCCAATTGCTCCAGCGGATAGCAGCGATCAATAACTGGTTTCAGCCGGCCAGTCTCAGTAAGCTCTTTGAGAAAAATTAGTTCTTCTTTGTTTGGAACTGCTGTTCCACCGATGACTTTCTTGTCTGTTGTTACCCGATCCCATAGCACTTTTACCTCTGATCCTACCATTCCAGTGTGAAGATAATAACCTTTGTTTTTCAGCGAACTTTTGCATTGTGATAGGGTAGTCTTACCTGCCGCATCAAAAATAATATCGTAGGTCTCGCCGTTTTTCGTAAAATTCTCTTGCGTGTAGTCAATGACCTTATCGGCTCCAAGAGATTTCACCATTTCAACATTCCCGGTACTGCATACTCCTGTAACTTCTGTCCCAAAGTACTTGGCAAGCTGTACCGCAAAAGTACCTACACTACCCGAAGCACCAATGATGAGAACCTTATTTCCCAGCTGGATGTTGCCTTTTTTGAGAAAATACAGTGCAGTATTTGCTCCAATAGAAAGAGTGGCCGCTTCTTCATAGGAAATATTGTTCGGTTTTTCTACCACCGCCCCTTCTTCGGAAAGACATTTATACTCGGCGTGAGCACCAAAGTTTACCTTGAAAGTTGATGCAAACACCTGGTCACCCGCCTTGAACCGCGTTACATCTTTGCCCACTTCTTCAACAACACCCGCAAGTTCCATTCCGAATATCGGGCTTCTTGGTTTTCTGAAACCTAAAGCAATTCGACCAAGGAGCCAGAAAAGGGGGGGAACTGTAAAGCTTCGCATTCTACAGTCCCCGACATTGACGGTTGTCGCAAGCACTTTTACCAAAATTTCATTGTCTTTGGGCATTGGTTTTTCGACTTCTTTGAGCTGTAGAACGTCTGGTGATCCGTATTTGGTTGCTACAATTGCTTTCATCTTAGAATCCCGCCTTTTTAGAAGGGTGTGTTACTACTAGCTCGTCGCGTTCGTTTTTGGAAGAAAAGGAAGCAAAGGCAGATTCATTAAATCCTTTCACAATGAGCCATACGGCTAAAATCATTTCATTTGCTGCTACTGGCAGCGCCAAAATAGCACCCCAAGCAGAAACCTGTTGAATGACACCAAACATGACTAACAAGGAACAAATAAAGACAAGAGTTGCTCCGGTCATACCCAAGATCGATATAAACCTGGGAACAAGCTTGGATTTATAAAAGATATAGCTGTACATCATTGTATTTATTCCTAACATGAAAAGGGGGCCAAGCATGAAAGTCCAGTCATGTACTGCTTTTAATACGATACTTGAAGCTTGAAAGGATGCGGCATCCGTGGCACCTGCTGCTACAAACTCCCGGCTTAAGGTCAATAGAGACAGCACACTAATAACACCAACAGTTATGATTATCGCTTCTAGAAACCTGAAGCAAACGTGCCAAAGAGCAATTGTTTCATTATACTTTCTTAAAATTGGGAACATTGTTGTTGCAGTGCCAATCACTGATACAACGAGAATTAACTCCATTAATGCTCCCAATATCACCTGGTTGGCGTGAATGGAACCTTTAATCAAGTAATCAGGACCGTTTAAGATAGGATCGTATAAAGTAAGACCTGCTACCGCCGTAACAAATGCAAGAATAAACAGTACTCCTACAATTTTTGCAGCTTTCTGGTTTGGATTCATTTCTTATCCCCCACTTTACATAAGTTTAAAAACAGTAAAGCATAACAGTCATCGTCCTTACATCATTTTGTTGTCCCCATAAAAGAAAACCTCTTCAAGCGGTAAGTTGAAGGCCAGTGCAAGACGAAAAGCTAGTTCCAGAGATGGGGAGTAGTTTCCCTTTTCTAAGGCCACGATCGTTTGTCTTGTTACGCCCACCTTGTCAGCCAACTGCTGTTGTGTCATTTCATCATGGTTGAATCGTAATTTTCGGATGTGATTGCCGACAAGTTTTTTGCTCATATTAGACTCCTCTCCGGTAGTGATAAAGTTTCGAAACGGAGCCGACCACATCAGAGATGAATCCGGAAGCGATCAGGATCATGAACATCACCTGTGACGGATGATCAAGGACGAGTGATCCCATGGCAAGAAGAAAGCCGAGGATAAACACAAAGAAAGAATTTCGGTAAGATTTCAAATCAATGAGCTTATCGAGTTCATCTGCAAAATTTGGTTCCTTTTCTTTGGTCGTAATTCTAAAAACGATGTTAAAAATAATGCTGACAATGATATGAGCAGATATTGAAATCAAAGTCAGAATGAGGACGAAGGAACCCCAAAAGTGAAAGGTTTCGGTCATCTCCAGTGACCCATGGGGATACTGCGGATACATGTACAAGCAATAAAATCCAAAAATGAGTATGGTGCTAATTAACGATACGATGCTCTTCTTTTCTTGATAGGTCACGGTTTACTCCTCCTGTACATTCCATTTTACACTTTGTAAAGTATTATATGCACAGTGTATTAAAAACTATACATAAAGTAAAGTTTATTTTACGCCTAAATATAAATTAGTTCACCATCTTTTGGAATGATCACAGAATCTAGCGCATGATGAGTTTCAAGGTATTGATACAGATCTTTTCGTGTTGACGTACAATGACTAATGGCATCCATATGAACGGCGGCTATAATTTTCGTCAAGGGAGATATATTCAGAATTTTAATAATATCTTTAGGTGTCATTGTAATAATAGTCCCCAATATCAACTGAGCCCTTGGGACATTAACTATGCAAATTCTGGGCTTATACTGCTTAATCACCGTACTGATTTGCTCCGTATAAATGCAATTCCCTACGATGTATAGTGAACCATCTTCTGGGGTGCTAAGAATATAACCAGACACTGGACCTAGCAGTATAGATACGATCCCTTTTGCGTGATGACCACTAATTCTTCTAAAATCGATTTCACCCCACTGAAAGGTTTCTTCTATAGAAAAGACGTTATGGAAGCCCCAAGATTCAATTTTCTTTTGATCGGCAGGTTGACAAAAAACGGGGATCCTTTTGTAAAGCACCTTTTTTGCCATTCTATCGAAGTGATCAAAATGCAAATGGGTTAAGAGTACGGCATCAATATTTTCAGCTAAGCACCATATGTAAGCTTGCTAAAGTACCGAGCTTTTTTTCATGAAGTTTCACTTGACCTTAATATATGGAGGGGAGCTTGATTCTCCCTGAAAATATTATAGTGGTGTTTAATCAAGCGTGGATTTGAAAATAAGTGCCAAAATAAGTGCCAGGCACCATCCAATAAAATGGAAGGTTTCTGGCACTATTTTTTTATTTTTTATATCATTTCCGGGCAAAACAACAGGTGTTTTATGGTAAAATAAATATAAATTGATTTGGTGGTGTGTCTATGAAGGTTGATGTGGAAAGAAAACGACTGCAAATAAAATATAGAGAATTGGTTCAAGAAAATGGAGATCGGAAACGTCGCAATTTAGATGTTTTTGTAATGGCTACTTTACTCTTTATTGTTCTTTTTCTTTTTGTATTTTTTAAAGAAATCTTTTTCAAACCATCTCCTATTCAACTAGATCCTGAATCAAGCATCATTAGTATAAAAAAAGTTGACTGAATATATTATTAAAAATCCTCAAGATTTGTCAGTTCTCTTCATAATGAAAAATAAAAAAATGAATGGATTGATTCAGGTGCAAATATGGTTTGATGAAAAACTAAGACAAGCCGATTTGAACTTACAAAGACATTTAGAGTACATTAAAAAGACTTCTTTTGGTCTTTTACCAACTTATTTAAAAGCATAAAAAAAATTGTGAGAACATAAAGTTTTTTACTAACGGGTGCTTTACTTCTATAAGGAGTAAGGCTTTTGCTTTAATATGTCACTCGATGAAGGAGTCCAAAATAAGGGACAGTGTCCAATATACCCTCACTATTTTTAAAAGTCTTAACAGGGAAATTATATAAAATTTGGTATGGGCGGTTGGACAACTAAGGTAGAGAATTTTGAATTCTGGCTCCTTGGCACACTGAATAGTTAGGAAAGAAGTGAATATGCAATTGTACTTAATTAATGGCAGCACAATTATTTTTTTTGGGGTAATAAGTTATATTCTTGGACGTGGGATTAGTCTAGCTATCAATTTTAGTAGGAACAGTCCATTATCTTGGTTCAAAGAGACTGTAAGATTCCTCTTCATTTCTTACATACTTATGGTTGTTTCAGTGACCTTATTTCCGTTAGCATTATGGATTGATTTTAATGTAGAAAGTATAAAAAGGGGCTTAAATCTTATTCCGATTGTATCTATTGTAAAAGATATTAAACTAATAGGCATAGCTTATGATGGCGATGTGGCATTCATGATTGGACTAATCCTTAGAAATGTAGGAGGTAACATCTTACTATTAATGCCTCTGGGTGTATTAGCACCCCTGTTATCCGATAAGTTTATAGGTATAAAAAATACTTTGCTATTGGGTCTTTTAACGTCAATCAGTATTGAAACTATCCAGTTCTTAGAACTACTAGCAGGAGGAAGGGTCCGAACGGTTGACGTTGATGATGTAATTTGTAATGTGATAGGTACGTGTATAGGCTACCTAATTTATAATGTTACTCAAATAGTAGGTTATAAATATCAGCTTAAAGACTTACGGATAAAATCAAAGGAAATGTTTATACGAAGAGGATAATTTACTTTCGAAAAGCAGTTTAAGCACTTATCTCGTGCGAAGCTGCTTTTTTTCATTTCGTTTTCAATGAAGAATCAACTTATGAGCTTCGGCATCTGGGTAAAATTTTGAAAAACAGGAAGAGTTCTCTTGAATACTATATCACAACGTGATACAGTCGAGTTAAGATATATCTATTTGTGACATAACATATTCACATAAATCAATACAGAAAGAGGTGGTCTTGTATTGGACATTGAAAAAGTGCTGAAAAAGTACGTGCCTATGACAGAAACAGCCTTTTATATACTTCTTTCCTTATCAGAACCGCGGCATGGGTATGGGATTGTTAAGCATGTTGAGGAGATTTCAGGAACACGAATTAAATTAGGATCGGGAACTGTCTACGGCACGCTAACTAAAATGCAAAAGGATGGAATAATCTCTGTATTTGCTGATGAAGAAAGAAAAACTGTATACGAGGTTACGGATATTGGGAAGAAATTAATCACTGCCGAGATCAACAGACTTAAAGAGTTACACCAAAATGCAATAAAATACGAGGTGAATTTTTATGATTAAAGTATTTCGGCCTTTTTGGAGCTACGATGTAATGAAGACAGAAGGCTGGCTTGCCGAGATGGCTAGCAAAGGATACTATTTTGTAAAATTAAATCGGTGGACCCGTTGCTTTTTCTTTCGAGAGGGCGAGCCCAAAACGATAACGTACCGACTAGTTTACGATAAAAGGGTAGGAGATTTTTTGTCCAGGTCGTTAGTTAGATGAAGGTTGGAGCAAGGTGTATCAAAGAGGGAACTGGCATGTCATCATGATTGAAAAATCACATGAACAAATCAAAACCTCTTCTGTTCGTGAAGGCATAATTAAACGTAATCGGCTAATCATCCATATATTCATAGGTACGATCATTTATCTATCATTTATGGCTGTTAATATGTTGGCTTTGATTATCCCTACTCAGTTTCTAGATGTACTCGTGACAGTTGTTGAGAGTCCTTTGTGGATTTTGACCTACACAGTTTTGGGTATGTCCATCGCGCTCTATTTACTAGCAATCTATTCGATTGGTAAATTGTATAAAACGAAGAAGAAGCTGATTAATGAAAAACAAACCAAGCCTCAATCTGGTAATCAGAAGGAAGAAAAACTAAGGAAGCAACAGGAAAAGGACTTAAAGCGTTCAGGCAAATTAGTTGTAAAAAGAAAATTTGGATGGATGTATGCTCCAGATAAGCTGGAAGAGTGGCTTGAAAAAATGGAGCAAAAAGGGTTTAATCTTCATCGAGTCAGTTAAATAGGGACTGTTTTCTACTTTACTCTTGGCAACCCCCTGAAAGTAAGTTATGCCGCAGATTATCAAAACATCTCGGATGAAGGCTATTTTGAAATACACAGAGAGGCAGGCTTGAAAAGTGTTTTTATCTCCAGGGGCTCATTCCAAAAATGGACATTATGGAGTCAGGTATATACCGAAGGGACGGATAAACCACTTCTTTTCGGTGACAAGATGTTTCACCTAAAACAAGCTAGGCGGGTAGCGCTGGCTTATACGCTTATGTTTCTTCCTATAGTAATGATGAATGGCTTTTATATAGGGACATCAATAGATTATATGTTTAATCATCCAACGAGATTCAATATTACTAACTTTTTAATGTTTGTATTTTTCATAATAATTTTTGTTTCATTTATAACAAGAACTTGGATGTATTATATGCGATTGAAAAGGCTGTAAAGACATTGGAAGGTTAAGGAAGTGGGACACTGTACCTGTCCCCTCTACCCTTTGCCTTAAAATCTCTTCCCTAACTTCATTTTTGCATAATTGTATAAAGAGCCAATCTTCTTATTCCTGATCCCTTCAATATTTAAGATTAATAAGAAATAGACTAGTAATTCTATTAATGCATAACCCACTATAAATAAGATCGCTGCCACCAACATTTAGCCAATTCAGCTCCTCTAGACTTCATTAGTTACTCAGACTTACACTATAATATGCGTTCTTACACAAGCTAGACCGTATTAGGAATTGTATAGGGATGCTTCTTTTTTATGAACAGTGGTACCTTTTCCCAACTGTTAATCATATAGATAAAAAAATAGTGCCAGGCAAAATCCAATTAAATGGAGGTGTCTGGCACTTCAATCCCCTAAGAAAGGAGATACAGAGTAAGAAAACTTACGGCTTCAATCCAAAGAGAGCCGAAATTAGATATCCAAAGAACATCAATAAGAAGAAACTAGCTGTCATAACTGAATTCGATATTATTCCAAAGTGACTTTTTGCAAGATAACCGAAGAAGATTCCTAATGGATTAACGATAAATGTTAGTAACCAAAAACTTTCTGATTGATTGAATACAAGATTAGGAATCCAAACTATAATTCCTATCACAAAACAAGTAATTGATAAAATAGTCCATCTCCGTGAGGCTGGATTCTTGAGATTCAATTATATCGCTCCTTAAAAGATGAATTTTACTATTACCTACCTATTAATGCACGGTTGAATATTAAAATATGCCATAACTGCTAGAGCCTTAACTCTTACTCCCCATGTCATAAATGGTAAACCAAATGTAATATTTCTTATTAGAACATCATCACAACTACATGTGAAATAGCCTTTAGAACCATAACATTTATCATGCATCATACATGCGGCATCTAATACATCTACTGCTTTTCCTCCGCCGTGACCTGGACCACACCAATTACCATGAACAGGAAGACCTAAAGCCTGTATATCAGAATTATTATTATCTACTAATCTATCAGCATTATAAGCTGATATAGTGTTTAACTCTCTACCAATTTCTAATATTGAAATAGATGCACCTTTCTTTAATGCCTTTTTCTAATTAAATGACACTTTGTTTTCATCATCATACACTAAATATTTTTCTAACTCTTTTAGAACAGCTTGGGCTTCTTCTTCTGTGTCTATACTATTAATATCAAATTTGTCTTCTTTTTTTGCAGAGTTTGATGCTGCTACAGCTTCTGTAGAAAAGCTACTTGAAACACCTACAAAGAATAGTACTATGGATAAAAATAACAATACAACCTTTTTTATTCATAATTTATCCTTTTATTTACAAGATAGTTATATATTAACATGAAACTTGATTTAATGACACAAAATTTAGATTATTTTTACATTAATAAAAATTTTTGTAGGACGAGGGGACAGGCACCTCGTCCCAGATTTGAGGTGGGACAATGAACCTGTCCCCTCGTCCCTAGATCAGTATGGTACAAAGCATTCTGAAGCGACTATTACGGAAAACAAAGAAACCGCACGTTATTTTATGAGTTTAGTAGATGCGTCTGCTCTTTATCATAACGCCTCAACACGTTTTACCGACGGAGGAGCACTCGGATACGGTGCTGAAATTGGAATCTCCACCCAAAAGCTTCACGCCAGAGGACCAATGGGCTTACCTGCACTAACAACGATTAAATTTTTAATGACAGGTGACGGGCAAATACGATAGGTAAGAAGAAACCTCATCCATTGGGTGAGGTTTTTTTGTGTTTTATGGTTGACCAGTTTTCAATTTGTCACGTAGATGGTCGCTTTGTCCATTCCAAAACCTCCGAAACACATATTATGTAGAAATACGTAAAAAGGAGGAAAATGAATGTTCCCGCAGCAAAGAGCGAATCCATTTTTATCTAGATATCCGGAAAATCCAATAGGGCGAAGGCAACTATTTGGAGCACGAGCAAACACGCCTTTTGGACCACCAGGAAGGTCTCCATTTGGAGCAAGGGCACCTCTTGGACTATCAAGAAGGGGCCCAACATTACAAAATCAACCTAAACCTGTTGGGCAAAATAAGGGGGACTTAATGTCCTATTTCAGAAAATCAGATGGAAAGATTGATTTTGGAAAAATAACCTCAACGGCATCTCAAATGAGAGGAATGTATACCCAAGTTTCAGGTATTGCTCCAATGATCACAAAGTTTTTCGGAAGATAATTGACTTTGTCTAAAATTAATTTAGCAGTCGATCAAGGAAGGTGCTTGTTGCACTAGATTCCAAAGAAAGAGGTAACACACATCCAAAGAATGGAGGGGTGTTACCTCTTTGTGTAAAACATCTGTAAAAAAGGTGCAGGTACCTATAAGTGTAGTATCTGGATGGGTTCTGGCACCTATCTCAACTTATAATACGTAATCCCCAACGCCAACGCTAAAACTCCCCCCTTAACAATGTCCATTGCATAATAAGGGACAGACATCATCACAAGACCGTTTTGAAGGACTCCAATGAGGACGGCGCCTACGAAGGTTCCGAATGCGTTTGGCTTACCTGCGCCTAATACGGAGTATCCGATGAAGGCGGCAGCAACAGAATCCATTAAGTAGGGAGATCCTGCATTGATTTCTGCTGTCATGACCCGTGATGCTAATACAATTCCACCAATGGATGCAAAGAAGGCAGACATAAGATAGGCAACTACTTTGTATCTGTTAACTGGAATTCCTGAAAGCTTGGCTGCTTCAGCATTTCCCCCAATGACATACATGTACCTACCGTGCTTTGTGTACGTTAGAAAAACGTGTACGAAGAGAACGACTATAATCATGATTATGATAATCCAAGGAACCTGGCCGATTTTCCCAAAGAGTGGAGAGATGAGACCCTCAGCAAAGCTTCCATCAGGCATAACCATGTTTTGCGAAATGGTTGCACCTCTTGTGTAGGTAAGGGCAATTCCTTGAATAATAAACATCATCGCAAGTGTGAGGAGCATATCGGGAATCTTCACTTTTACGATCAGTATGGAATTTAACGCTCCAACTAATAAGGCTGCAGCAATGGCTGCCATAATCGCGATGAATGTATTTTGTGAGAACCATACAAACATGGAAATAACAATGGCGTTTGATAAGGAGGCAACGGATCCCACAGATAAATCAAATCCATTAACAGAAAGCGAAATCGTGATGCCAATTGCGATAATAGTGACGATAGAGATGGATCGTAAAATATTGATGATGTTGTTTCCTTGTATAAAAGAGGGGTTGGCCACTGCGAATACCACAATCAACACAATGATCGTTAAGATGGTTCCGTATTTATATAAAAAATTGAAGATGGAGTTCGAGTTTATTGATGCGCCCATGCTACTGGCCTCCTGCTGAGTAGTATAATATTTCTTCTTCGTTCGTCTCTGATGTCGCTAGCTCACGTGCAATTTGTCCGTCATATAACACATACATACGATTGGTGATGCCCATGATTTCTGATGTTTCAGAGGATGCATAAAGGATTGCCTTTCCTCGATCTGCTAAGGCAACAATTAACTCAAAGATATCCTTTTTCGCCCCAACATCCACACCTTTTGTTGGCTCGTCAAAGATGTACACATCAGCTTCCGTGATCAACCATTTTCCAATCGCAATTTTTTGCTGATTTCCACCAGAGAGATTTTGGACGAGTGTATCTGCGGAGGGTGTTTTAATTCCAAGGCTGTTAATGAGTTCAACGGCTTCCTTCTGTTCTGATTTCCTGTCTAAAAAACCAAACGCTTTGGTGAACTTCCCTAAATTCGCAGCTGTTAAGTTTGTAGCAACAGTCTCGGTAACTAGTATTCCCTCTTTTCTTCTTTCCTCAGGAACGAGTGCCAGTCCATTCCTCACTGCTTCATACGGGCTCTTAAGTTTTACCTTTTTCCCTTTCAAAACGATGTCCCCAGCTGTAACGTTCGAGAGGCCAAAAAGAGTTTTACAGAGTTCAGTTTTTCCTGCTCCAACAAGTCCTGCAATCCCGACAATTTCTCCTTGAGCAGCCGTGATGGAAATATTTCTAAGCTTAGAAGATTCATAGAGATTGTTCACTTCCAACACCGTTTGACCAATATTAAAGCTAATTGGAGGAAACTGCTCCTCTAGCTTTTTTCCAAGCATTTGTTCAACAACTTTATTTTGAGAGGTAGCGGATGTTAATTCTTTTGAAACAAACTCTCCGTTCCTCATCACGGTGATCTCATCGCAGATGTCAAAAATTTCGGGTAGCCGGTGAGAGATGAAAATAATGCCTACGTTTCTATTCTTTAAGTCTTTCACAATCCGGAAAAGCTCTTTAGTTTCTGTTTGGCTTAAAGGGGCAGTTGGTTCATCAAGTATTAGAAACTTACAATCTGTTGCTATAGACTTTGCGATTAACACCATTTGTTTCTCAGCAAGGGTTAGTTCACTAACTAATTTCTTAGAAGATAGGTTGATATTCAATCTTTTTAAAACATTGATTGCTTCTGTATGAAGTTCCTTCCAGTTAATGAACTGCTTACGCTTACTCTCATTTACCGTTTTTCCTAGCATAATGTTTTCTCCAACTGATAGATACGAAATTAATGCGGTATCGACTTCTTGATACACAGTTTGAATTCCATACTCTTGGGCATGTTTAGGGGTACGAATGGGAAGTAGGTTTCCATCAAGAGTAATTTCGCCACTGTAGTGACTGTATGCCCCAGATAAAACCTTCATGAGAGTAGATTTTCCAGCGCCATTGGCCCCAATTAAGGCATGTACTTTGCCTGTCTCTGTTACAAAATCCACATTGTTTAATGCCTTCACACCTGGAAACTCAATGGAGATGTTGTTCATTCGAAGTACTGTAGCCGTCATTATTTTTTCCTCCCTTCATAAAAGTAGACACTCTCTTTACTAGGTAAAGAGAGTGTCCCGATACGGGTAAACGCTATTTTTTATAGTGATCCTTTAATACCTTCATCCACTCTTCTTCAAAAGCAGTAGAAGTTCCCCAGCCTTCAACGATGTCAGCAAGGTTGACCATGTTAACGGCCCCATCTGATTTACGTAAATCTTCTTGGGAAATTAATGATGCTTCTAAATCATATGTTGGGGGCGTTTCTTCACCAGCAAGTTTCTTCGCTAGTAATCTCAAATTGACAGCACCAATTAGTTTGGGATCTACTGCTGCTGTGTATTTCCATGGACTTGGGTTCGCTTGAATTTCTTGAAGATCTGCATTCGAAACATCAATTCCATAGATTTTAATCTCGTCACGACCTGCTTCTTGAATCGCACGTGTTGCCCCAATCGCAAAGGCATCCCATGAGGCAAAAATCGCATCAATTTCACCCTTTGGATGCTTGTTTAGCATAGCAGCTACTGCATTTTGAGTTTGGACAGATGTATCAGCAGCCGCCACACCGAAACGCTCAACTTCTTTGATTCCAGGGTTACTCTTTAGCGTATCTTGGTAAACAGCGTTACGTCTGACCATTGGAGGGAATCCATCAACCCATAAGTACACGATATTGGCTTCTCCATTATGTTCCTTCACCAATTGATCAAGTGCTAATTTGGCTAACTCTTCATCATTTTGAGAAGTCAACGTCACCCCTTCAACCGTTGCAATGTCAGGGTTCGAGTCAAAAGTTACCACACTCTTTCCAGCTTCAGTCAGCTTTTTAACTCCATCAACCGTCGCGGCATCATCACCGTGTGAAATAATAAACCCATCATAATCCTGTGTTAAAGCTTGCTCAATCGCATCGTGGAACTTAGCTGAATCCCCGTTAGCCGTGAACACATCCACTTCAAAGCCTAATGCTTCTCCCTCTTCCTTCGCTCCAGCTAAAAATTGAGCCGTATGGTCATCTCCACCAATTTTGCGGATCACCTTAATTTTCGCCCCTTCACCATTTGCAAATCGTTCTGGTACATTTTCAAAGGATACTTTTTCATTTGTACTTGCCTTTTCACCTGACGAACATCCTGTTAAAAGTATTGATAATGCTAGTGCTGAAGTGAAAGCTGTTTTAATGATTGAATTTCTCATGTTGATTGTCTCCCTTTAATTTCTGATTTTGTGGTTACTAGATTAGGAGAGGATTCACGCGTTTAAACGTAAAAAAACCTCTCAAAGAGAGGTTTCATCGCAATATATCGGATGTTCCTCTCTTATCTGTCAAAACAAATAAATGTTTTGCAGGATTTAGCACCAATTCCATAATGAAATGGAACGGTTGCCGGGCATCATAGGGCCAGTCCCTCCGCCTCTCTAGATAAGAGATTACGTATTTAATTATTAAGAAAATTTATATTCCTTACTTTAATGGGTTGTGGGGTGGATGTCAATATAAAAATAATAACATGTAAGAATGATTCGTTCTTGTAAGATGAGAGTATACGGTATCAAATAATACCGAATATGAACTAACCTAAAAAAACGCTCACATAAAACAAAAATGGGAACATAAGCGCAAAAAATATATGAAAAATAGAATGAAGATTAAAAAGGCGTAAAAGGACGATGGTAATGATGTGTGGGTTTTTAAGAGGAAGATAAATAATTTTGACGCATACATAAAGTTAAAGACGGATAAACGTGGTTGTGTCTGTATTTCTTTTCATAGAGACTGGGGATAAAATCATATCACTGAGGGGTGGTTAAATTTGGTAATTTAGGTTAAAGAAGAAAATTCTAATATAAAATAGTAAGAAGGATAGATATCCTAATGTCTAAGAACATTTGGTGTGAAATGTGCCAGGAGGAGGTGCAGTCATACAACATAATTCAAAAAAAATGAGTTATATGCCTATAAAGGAGAGTCCATTGAAGTAAATGCAAGTGTAGCCATTTGTCCTCATTGTGAATCGGAATTACCTGATGAACAACTTGATGGAGCTATTATGCATAAAGTTCAAAGGATATATATGGAACGGATGGGAATATCCTTTGAAGAGATTAAAACGATCAGAACTGAGTTAGGTCTTTCTATGGATCTATTTGCAGAAATACTTGGTTGGAGTAAAGCGACCATTGTGAGATATGAAGTTGGAAAGGTACCGTCATCTTCTCACATTACTATTTTAAAAATACTAAAAGATAATCCGGAAGAGCTAGGAAATTACTATCTTCAGAGTAATCATAAGTTTTCTAAAAAAGAACAACAAAAAATTGAAAGGGCCTTTCAAGATTTTGATTTTGAGGTTTTCCAACGAAACTTAATTGATACTCTTAAAAGATATTACCATGAGTATGAGAAAACAATTGAAGCAGGATTTAATACATTTTCAATGGATAAAGTCATTCAGATGATTCTATTCTTCACGCAGGATGGTCTTAATAAGACTGTTTTGTTAAAACATTTATTTTATGCAGACTTTTTGAACTTTAAAAGATCCCTTCTATCAATAAGTGGATTAACCTATATAAAATATAAACATGGTCCTGTACCAATGAAATATAACTTGTTACTTGATACTTTACAAGAAACTGGACACATTGAGATTGAAGAAGAATACTTTGAAGAATATACTCGAACAACTATTAAGTCAAAAAAGGAATTTGATTCAAATTTTTTTGAGTTACATGAGTTGAATGTTCTAAATGAAGTTCAAGAATTTTTTGATGGTTATGGTTCTAAAAGGATAAGTGATTTTTCCCATGATGAGGATGGTTGGAATCATACAGAGGTAAATAAGATTATCCCTTATGATTTTGCTGAAAATCTTAAACTAGACTAAGCATAAACAATTCGAATATGATAATTCTCAAATTAATAGGTAAAACAGCTTCTGCATTTATTGCGCGCGAAGCTGTTTTTGATGCAGTTTACCCTAATGTGAAGGATCATCATAAAGAACAGAAAATAAGTGCCACGTACCAACCAATCAATGGAAGCTGGCTGGCACTCCTATTTTTAGTCTATTTAAGATAGAAAAGAAAGTAAATCAATCTGTAAATTCGAGGACATCGTTGAAAATCCGATCCAAACCCCATAGCCGATTAAAATAATACCTGATGTACTAGATATGAATCTAAGACTGGAAGGCTTGACGTAGGATTTCCCCAATGCTGACATGATGGCTAGAGTAATGTTCGAAATTGAGATTCCTAGAAATATATATACGACTAACCATAACGGAGAAGTGAAGGTAGTCGTTTTTACGGATAGCAATGAACCATAAATTCCTGTCCAGAATACGAGATTCAAAGGATTAGCTATGGCAAGAAAAAAACCAGTAGTAAAGGATTTCTTTTCTTTTACATTGGAAGGTGTGTGGTGATCTAGATTCGTCTTTTTATTTTCTTGTGCTCTGAATGCCGATATAAATTAACATCATTGAACCAAAAAATCCTAGAATAATCTGTGCAGTATTGAAGTGAAAAAGTGTCCTAAACCTAAATAGATGATACATATAATAACGAAATCAGCAGTCGTAGCCCCTATTCCAACTAGCCAGGAAGGAACGAAACCTTTCGTCACTCCCTGCTTAATCAGTTCTAAATTAACTGGTCCAATGGAAATGGCTAATGTAATACCAAGAAATACGTGTTGAACTAATAATTCCAAATCATTAACCTTCTAGCAATTCTAGAACACCCAACGTATCAATGACTGTTGCAAATTCATCGCTTAAACTGACGAGAGCCAAAGTGTGTATTTCTTCCGCACTGTAGAGCTTTCCGTCAAAACTCACTCGTTCAAAAGTAGCGGTAGCATCCGATACAATGTATGGAGTGAAGCCAAGGTTTTTGCCCATTCTTGTTGTTGTGGAAACACAATGGTCGGTTGTTAAGACTACAATCACTAGGGTTTCAATATTGGCTTCCCTTAAATGATTTTCAAGATTTGTACCGATAAAAGAGCTGTTTACATTTTTGATCATCACAGGTTCTCCTGGTAGAGGGGCTACGATTTCTTTTATATCGCGTCCAGGATGATGAGGCAGGGCGGGATTACTAATGTGTTGAATGTGAACGATTGGGCGATTTGTTTCTCTCCACACGTGTAATAAAGTTGCCATGTTTTCTTCCGCGTTTAGATTATTTCTGTTCCCTAGTTCCGGATTATCAAAATGATTTTGAACATCGATCAATATTAAAGCTGTGTTAGTTGATAGTTTCATATAAATTCCTCCTAGTGTCATTAAATTGTTGGGTTAAATCCCATTAATCTTCTTACTTCGTTTGCATTATCTCTGGAAGTCATTAATTCAAGAAGTGTAAAAGCTACATCAAATGCGGTTGAGGGATTGTAGGAAGTAATAATATTATTATCGATTACGATCGGTTGATCTGGGATCACGTTGGCTCCCATTTCTGCTAATTGTCGCTGTCGCTTGCGATCATTTAAATTATAGGTCGTTGCATTTCTGTCTTGTAGTACGCCACTCTTTCCAATCACTAATGCGGCGACACAAATGGAGGCAATGGGTTTCCTTTGTTTATCGAATTCACGAATGAAGTCAAGCACCTCAGTTCGAAAAGCATTCTCGTAAAACCCAGCAAACTCAAACCCACCTGGTATAGCTAAAGCATCAAACTCATCGGCGGTTACCTCTGAGAGTACCCGTTCAGGAAGGATAGTAAAATTCCAAGTGCATTTTAGTTCTTTGTGAGTTCCAACTGTAATGAGTTCAGTGGAACCATCGCCTTCTTCTTGGTTCCATCCAAACACATCTGTAAACACGCTTGCCTCAACTGCTTCAAATCCATTTGGTAAAAGTAAACAAACTTTTTTCATATTTTTAATCAGCTCCTTACTAGAATTGTATGTTAAAATTAAACATTAGTAAAATTGAAATAACTAAATATGATGTTCAGAATTTCTGATGGTAACATTTTCTGATGGTAACATTTTAAGGGGGGATTACAATCGAAATCCGTCAACTTCAATCTTTTAAGACAGTAGCCGATTTAAATAGCTTTACCAAAGCCGCTCAAACCCTTCAGTACTCACAAGCATCCATCACTTCTCATATTCAGCAGCTTGAAGAGGAGATTGGGTTTCCTTTATTTGACCGATTGGGAAAACAAATAGAATTAACGATGATGGGGAAGGAACTTTATCGATATACAGATGAATTACTAGCGGTCTATTCAAAGATCCAACATATTTCATCAGACGATCATACAATGAAGGGTGAAATTCGTATTGGTGCATCCGAAACGATGACCATATACAGGTTAGGATCAGTGATATCAACGTATAAAAAGCTTTATCCAGAGGTCACGATTACCCTAATTAATGATAATTGTATTCCGCTTCGAGAGAGACTTCATACAGGAGAATTAGATATTGCGATAACCTTAGAACCTACTATTGTAAATGACTCTCAACTAACGACAGCCATTTGGTCGGAAGAACGCTTAGTATTTATTGGGGAAAGAAACCATTCCTTGAATAAAATAGAGGAGGCGGACGGGGAGTGTATTATTTTTACGGCGGATCTTAATTGTGGGTTACGAAAATTTTTCGAAGGGTACCTTATTGAGAAGCGAATCAATACTCTTAATCATTTAGATTTTACTAGTATGGAAGCCATCAAACAGTGTGTTGTAAGTGGATTAGGAATTAGCTTGATGCCATTCATAAGTGTAGAAGCACTGTTGCGAGACGGAAAACTGAAAGTCATAGAATCAAGTTGTGAAAACCCTACTTTCTATGCGCAAATCTCTCATCACAAAAACAAATGGCTGTCGAATGCTCATAAGAAGTTGATTGAGATGGTTTTGGGAGTTTGTTAGATAGATCCTGGCAAACCTTTAGAAAAATTATTATGAAAGTTGAGTGTTAAGGATGAAAAGCAAGATGGATGAAAATCGTACTAGTTTAAGTGGTGGTTTTCATAACGATGTGTTTCATATCAAGGAGACAGGAAAGGTTGTTAGGCTTTCCAATAATGAAAAAACAATGGAAATGGTATATCAAGAAATTGAATGGATGAATTTCTTATATGAGTAAGGTTTTGCAGTATCCAAACCCGACATGACTTTAGAAAAAGAAGATGGACGGGTCAGAGCATATTTTACATTTATCTAAGGTGAACAGATTGATGTAACTAACAAACTTCACTGGAATGAAGAAAATTTTGAGCAGTGGGGGATGATTTTGGGTAGAATGCATGCTTTATCCAAAATATTTCATCTGGATGAAGTACATAGACCTGTATGGTCCATAGAAAATACGGATGTCTTGGGTATTAGGGGGAGGGTAGCACCATGGATAAGGGAAGAATACGATAATTTGATGATCAGTCTTTGTCATTTCGACATCACCCCTGAGACATATGGGCTAATCCATAATGATTTTCATCAAGGGAACCTAATTATTAAAGAGGGAACGATAACAACAATTGACTTTGATGAATGTTCATATAATTGGTTTGCCCAAGATATTGCGGTAGCCTTCTATCACGCATACTGGCAGAATAAAACTTACAATGTAAATGTCGATAGATTCACCAAGACGTTTTATAGCTGTTTTTTTGCAGGGTATCAGGCAGAAAAGATGATTCAACCAGAAATGATTAAACAAATCCCTATATTTCTAAAACTGAGAGAAATCTTTTTGTATCAATTATTTATTCAAAAGTGGGATTTAAATCAATTAGAGGAGTGGCAAAGATTTACTTTAGATGACTAACAGGAGAAAATTAAGAACAAAGTGCAGTATGCAGGGATTGACGATTTATCTATTTATCTGTAACTGTTGCAATTAAACGATAGATTCCAGGGAGTGATTATTTTGGAGATTAAAATAGATGATTTAACAGGACCTGAAGTGGCTCAATTGGTTGGGGAACACCTTCAAGGTATGACCTGTAAGTGTTAAGGATGTTAGATATATGACAAATAGATTTTTCGTGAAAATTTTCCTATATAGATTTAGTTTTGAGTTATTTCGCGACTTAATTTTTAAAATTTTCTCAACTTTTACACTCTATTCGTAAAAAGATTATTAATCTACAATTATGTAGTAATAGCTATTACAAAATAAAACTTATTATTAGGGGGAATTATTGTGAAAGTTGTAAAAAGCCTTGGACCATTAGCGCTAATTATTTTATTATCTGCTCAACCTGTCTTAGCAACATCTTCAAGTTCGTCAGAAAATATGAATCGTTCGGATTCAAAAAACATTGAAGCTGAACAAAGAGCTGAATTAAGACAAATGTGGGGAAAACATAATGTGGAAGTTTTGAATAGCAACGGAAAAGAAGAAGTGGGAACCTTTGGGGTGGATCCTGGTTATACGGGAATAGGAAGCAAAGGTGACATTCTTATAGCTCTAGATTCAATAACAGATCATGTTGCTTTAGTAAAAGATACTTATATCTTAATAGAATCACATCCAGATAATCCAGGTGGAGATGTAGCGTACCGTGATAATAACTGGAAAGAAAGATATACACAAATTAAAGGGATGAGAGTTTCAGGTGCTACTAGTACAAATAAAACGAATGCAGTAAATTATGCTATAGCCCAGTTAGGCGAAGGATACAACATATACAGTGGGAGATGGACTACAGATGAGTGGTACTGTAGTAAACTTGTCTGGCGCGCTTGGTACGGACAAGGTTTTGATCTTGAAGGCAGAAATCTTGAAACGCGTGGAACTCACGTAACTCCAGGTGATATTTTAGACTCACCATTAACTACAGTATTCTATTAAAACGAATATTTATATTTAATTGCATAAAGTAAACCAATTATGGATTACTTTGTGCAATTTTTAAAAAACTTGTGGTATAACTGAGAGGAAATAAAATTGAAAATTAAAATGTTAGTGTTATCAATAGTAGTATCTACAATTGTTGTTGTGTTGCTTGCATTTGATTCAAAACCAAGTTTTAAGGTTCTAGCAACGGACTATGTTAACGATATTACAGAAATATATACCTATAGAGGCAACCATTTAGTAAATAAAGACGTCTATCAAATAGGCGGTGTAGAGATTATAAATAATAATAAAAATGAAAAAGTAATGTTTAATAAATACGGAAATGAATTAATCACAATAGCTAATCAAAAAGTTAAAAATTTTAAAATTAAAAAAAATCCGTTACAAATTGAAAAATTTAACAACAAAAATTTTGCTTTACATAATGAAGGAATAAATTCTTTCCAATTACAAGTCTATGACAACAATTATAATGTGACAAATCAAAGTATCAAGACAGATGGTTATGCAAGGAATTTTATAATTATTAATAATTTAATCTATGTTTTAGCAAATAAATATGATTTAGAACAAAATAGAACTGTTGGAGTATATGTGTTTAATTTGACAACCTTAGAAACGTTACATTTTACTGAAATGGAAGAACTTACTTTTGGTTTCCACATGGAAAAATTTGGCGATACAATTGAAATTTATGGTAATTCTAGTGAAGTTAAAAAAGATTTAACAACCTACTCTTTAAATATTAAAAATTTTGAATCAAAGCTAATTATTAAATCTGATATTCCAGTTATATGGGTAAGCAAAATTTTAAAAATAGATGGCTATAACATAATTTTAAATAACTATTCAATCATATCTATAGATAACTCAAAAAACATAAAAGTCGAATATAAGAATGATCAGACACTTATTGATTTTGAATACGACGAAAAGAAAAGAGTTTTTTACTTACTATCTGGAGATTTTGCAACCAAAAAATTCCAAGTTCAAAAACTAAATCAAAAATTTGAATTAATTGAAACCATTTATCTAAATGAAAATAATAAAACTCCAACGGATTTGATTTTAGAAAAAAAAGTTTAATTTAATTTAAGTAGAATTAAACAAGTGTCCTTGTGGAGAGAGACTATACTAACTCAGCGGTTCAATCAGGATATGTTAAATAAGAAAATGAAAAAGGATTCTTTTTGAAAAGGTAAAATAAAAAAAATATAGTTATTCAACTCGAGATTAATATTCTTTCATTTTCTGTGATGTAGCTATTATTTTTAAGCTACATAGATAGCTAAAGGGGTAGATTAGTATAAGAAGGTAAGATGTACTTTACATCAATAATTAAGAAAAGAACTGTTTAGGGGGTGATCAAAATAGATAAATTCATGAAATGGTTTATAGTTTCATTTATATTGGGGATTGTAGGGCTAATAGCAGTATTTTTCGTGGAAGATATTGCAAATGTAACTGGTGAATTGAATCGAAGCATCTTGTTAGTTAGCACTATAACTGTATTTATTTTAATTTTAACTTCGTTATTTAGTATTGTTAAAGCTAATTCAAATAGAATCAAGAGAGAATTAGTTATTTCTGCATTTTTCACCCTAATTCCTTTAGCAGCATTAGTAATGAATGGATTAATTTTCACTGTTTATTTTATAGGTAAGTAAAGTGAATATTTAGAATAATACACTTAAAATAACGGAGTGCTTAGCTGAAACTATAAAGTACCCCCTTTTTCTTATGAATTAACCCAGCAGGTTAGTTCATAAGAAAGAAATAAAATTCAAAGAGCCTAAATTATTTAGGCTCTTTATTTGGATTCAAAATAAACTATTTGGTTTCTATGGAAAAGGAAGTAGGAATGGGTTCAGTTTCATTTTCATACAATCAGATCTAAACATTTTTTTGGAGCGAGGGTTTAGTCTCAAACACATTCAAAGTTCGAGGTTTAAATTTCCGATTCATAACAAATATGCTTTACTGCATATACCGAATAGGCTATAAAAACAATGATTTATAGATTAAATCTACTGATTCGGAATGCCCTCCTCCCATATGTCGACCTCAAAGAAAGAGGAATGCTTTCTAGCAATCTTTTGACTTCGTCACACAGATAAAAAGGATAATAACCTTTTAGTAATTTGGAAATGGTGACATCCGGTGTGAAACTTGTGTTGCCACAGTTAAAAGCAGCTTCTGCGCGTGGTTGCGAGATTAAAATGCTTGTTGGTGATTATTTGTACATTACCCAACCTGATGCACTGGAGCTACTTCTAAGGGAGCTTCCTGGTATTGAGCTGCGGTTATTCCGTAGTGCAGGACAATCCTTTCATCCGAAAGCCTATTTATTTAGAGGCAACGATAAAAACCATGTGATCGTCGGTTCGTCTAATTTATCCAAGTCTGCTTTGACTGGCGGAATAGAGTGGAGTTTACATGTTCCTACACCTTTAGAAGAATCTCTTTTTGACGTGGCTGCAGAAGAATTTATGAAGCAGTTTTATGAAGAACGTACCATACCATTAAATGAGGAAACATTAGCTCTTTATCGTGAACAATTTGATATACATAATATACAAAGACCTTTTAGTCAGGCATGGTCTGAACAAGAGGAACAAGAAGTCATGTATGGAACTTCAGTGGATCAACCGGTAGTAGTTGAAACAAAAGAGCCATACATTGTTCAAGAAGAACTACTCCCTCGTCCTGCACAAGTCTTAGCTTTACAGGCCTTAAAGGATTCTATAAAAGACGATTACGATAAGGCTCTAGCCGTTATGGCAACCGGGCTCGGCAAGACTTATTTAGCCGCTTTCTTCGCAGAAGACTTTAAACGGGTTCTGTTTGTTGCTCATCGTGAAGAAATTTTAATTCAAGCCCAACATTCCTTTAAACATGTACATCCTGATACATCTACTGGTTTTTACAATGCTAAAGATCAAAAGCTGGATTCAAATTTCGTCTTTGCTTCTGTTCAGACCTTAAATCAACAGCACCATCTATCCCGCTTTAAACCAGATACATTTGATTTGATTGTTGTGGATGAATTCCATCATGCGAGCGCACCAAGCTACATGCGTATTTTGGAATACTTCAAACCAAGATTTCTTTTAGGGATCACAGCTACACCTTATCGTCTTGATAATAAAGATGTTTTTGGGCTTTGTGATGGGAACGTTGCAATTTCTATTCATTTTCTCGATGCCATCAAGAATCAATGGCTTGCCCCCTTCCGTTACCACGGGATTTATGACGATACGGATTACTCGCAGATACGCTGGCTTGGTACTCGTTATGATGAAGAAGAATTGGCTAGGGTGCAATTACGCACAGAGATGGCAGAGAAAATCTTGCAGGAATGGATAGATCATAAGCAATCAAGAACCATAGCATTCTGTTCTTCCATCAGACAAGCTGACTTCCTGAATCGTCACTTCCAACAAGCTGGATTTCGTTCTATTTCATTAAATGGCAATACACCAAATGAAGAACGTCTTGCTGCACGTGACCAGTTGAATACTGGAAAACTTGATATTATCTTTACTGTGGATCTATTCAATGAAGGCGTTGATATACCACGTGTCGATACATTACTGTTTGTTCGACCTACTGAGTCGCTTGCAGTCTTTACTCAACAAATTGGACGTGGGTTACGTATTACCGATGGAAAAGACCACTGCGTCATTATTGATTTGATTGGTAACTATCGAAATGCTGATATAAAATGGGGCGTCTTCAATCCAACATATGTTGGCGTACCAGAGCCTCGATTAATTGAACAAAGTATGCCTGAAGGTTGTCAATTCAATATTGACACTGAAGTTATTGATCGGCTTTGCCGGTTTGTTTGCTCGAAAAAATAAGCAAGGATTGATTGAAATAAAGGCTATTATTGATGATAAGGTATCTATCTTTCCTTATATCACGACGATACTTTTGTTCGTGCTGGAGTTTCACAGCAATAAATGGCAGATCAATACCCTTGGAGTAGGTTTAGGACTAGTCTTCTTCCTGATTATTGGAAAGCACCTTTATATCACCCAAAAGAATAAGAAGCTAATGATGGAATATCGAGAATTGGCTTATAAAGATTCACTTACGGAGTTATTGAACCGAAGTAGTTTTAAATTAGACTTAGAATATGCGATTAAGCAGGCAGAAAACAGTAAGAGTTCATTCACCTTATTAT
>NZ_JBMERO010000030.1:0-42964 GCF_049310945.1 Bacillus sp. DJP31
ATAACAGCCCGTTAAGATCGAACGATCTTTGCGTGTAGCCTTTTTTTCAAAAGTCATGTCTTTTACTTTTTCTTCTTTTTCATCTAATTCCAACTGAATTTCATAGTAACGAGCAATCGTTGGATACCGTTCGCTAATTCTTCCAACACGTTCGCCCACCTTTACAACTAACTGGATATTACCTTTTTCAACGGAGGTTTTCAGTTTGTTTAGGTCGTATAGAAATCGGGTTTCTTTTAGGGCATCCATTGCGTCCTCTTTTTTCTCGCGGCCTTCACTAAGACAGAGAACACGACTTCCTTTTTCAATTGGAAGCTTTTTTACAAATACTGATTCGGATACTGTTTCTTCTGTTGAACTGCTCTGTTTCCCTGCTTTTGCAGGAGAAATTCTTTCAAACGATTCCTTTGCATCCTTAAATTCATCGATGTAATCCTTTTCCACAGCTCTTCGCTCAACTACGATGTACGGATAATCTAATTCCTTTATAAGTGCCAGATTATCTTTTGTAGCGATGCCACGATCCATAACAATCATCGGTCGCTTATCCCATAATTCAAGCGGTACATCAGTTTGTAGACAGGTCAGTATATCTTTCAGTGTTTCCGGTTCAGATTGATTTCCTCCATAGATTTGGCTGAAGATTGGAAATCCAGCATCATCGACAACGAGGGCTAGCGTAACTAGTGGGCAGTCAGATCGCTTTTCTTTCGATTTTCCTCGTTTTGCCAGCTCGTTATTTTGCGCACCGCCTTCGAAATAGGTATTGGTCAAGTCATACAAATAGACCTGACTTTCGCGTGGAAACAAGGTCATTTCCTTGGCGCGAAGCCCACTTTCCAGTTCCTTTTTGTTCGCCAGCAATTGATCCGCTATTTCGTATATCGCATTTTTCCCTATCTCTGAAAGATTAACAGGAAGTAACTCAACTAATGCGGTACGCTCCCGTAACCAACGCCATGATGCCAGGTCACTGGAAGGGGCAACCAAACGGCCGACAACGATTGCTTCAGCAAGCGCTTGTTGGGTAGGGTTAAAACCGCAAGCAGCTAATAGCTCATTTAACTCTAAACGCTCCCACATCGTATGACCCACTAATTCAGGACCAAGAGAACGCGTCTCTGCCGTAGCGATTGAATCTAAGTCAACAGATACAAAGTTTCCCTTTTCTTGACGTTCTTCTTTTGCCTGCGTCTTTTTCTGGGTAAAAGAAAAATGAGTCATCGCCTTTTCAGTAGCTTCAGCAATTTCATGTTCATCTTCAAACAGCGTAATTTGACCAGCTATGCGGCCTTCCAAGGCGGAAGCTAATTTTTTCCACTCAGATTTTGGAAGGGTGAGCGTTCCTAATTGCATCACAACCCGTTGCCTTGGTCCTTTTTCTGTTCGATAGGATTCAACCAACACATGTTTCACATATTCTTTTTGTGTATCTCTATTTTTAGTAGTCGTTTCTCTTATATACATAATTGAATTATAACTTATCGAAACCGGATAATCAACTGAAATCATCTACAAGTAAGTATTAGGTCACTACATTGAGCATCTTGGAAGGGAAACGTTGATAAATCAACGTTTCGATACATAAAAAATCAGTTTTTGATGTGTTTTTATCGAAAACTGATGAAAGTTGGGTTAAACCGACTTCTTGCCGTCGTTGTCACATTCTTATTTCTTAACAACGATGATTTTTGGATATACCGAGGTGGTTGGTCATTTCATTAATCATGTCATTCTTCTTATTTTTATTATTGAAGGCATTTCATTTTACCGTCTCTCTAGTTGCACCAAATAAACACCCAATATCAGAGTTGTAAACTTCTCCGTGATCTTGATGTGCGTTTCTAGGACACTGAACCCCTGTACTAACTAAATTTCCAACTCTTTTTCATCCGACACAAATCTCATTTCAAAATTAATCTGGCCTCATTCTCCACTAAATTCTTAACCATGGAAAACTTATTATCCCAGAACTGCTCGTACAACGAGATGTATTGTTTTTACTATCTATAAAAGTATTTGTTCATTATCATACCTATTAACAAAATTACTAGCCCTAGCAAAAAGACATAAATATATTTTTCATGAAATAGGTCAATAGACATACTAACATTACTAAAAATAGAAACTTTTGAAACGAAGGAACTATTTAAATATGTAACTAAAAAATTATACACCATTATGAACATAAATGTAATTGCACTAGACTTAGTTAGATATATCAAACAATAAGCTAAGCTTGAATAAAAGAAGCATTGTATCATGACTCGAAGCAACTCAAAAATCATATCATCAAGAAAAAAAGAAAAGAGGATAAATAACGGCGTTATCTTTAAAGAATAGATGATGAACACTATTAATATATCTAATAGTTTCGTTCTCTTTAAATCTTCATAAACATAAAGAACTTCATTACCTTCTCCCTCAATATACTCCCGTAGAATAAAGATAATCCACCAGACAGAAAAAAGTGGGAGTATTTTTTGTGTAGTTTCTACAACTCTTAAATGAAGAATGTCACCAACACCTGTAATGGCTATTTCAGAAAAAAATAGTGCAGGTATAACAAGGTACATAAAAAAAATAGGAATAAAATAGTAGATCTTTAAATTTCTTAGAGAAAGATAAGTCATCACCAAGTGTGTTTTTATAACCACTTTAACGCCCATAAATAACCGTCCTCAATTGTTGAAGTGACAGCTTGCCTATTTTTTTGTGGCTGTTCTGTTAATATCCTTAGATATTGATTATTTTCTTTTTCTATCTGTTTTTCTAAATAATACTCTCCTTGAATTGTTGATTGCTCTTCAGGTAAAATCTCATATACCTTATTCATTGCAATATTTCTAATCTTATTTCCATCACCACTAGTAATAATCTTACCTTCTTTCATAATAATAATCTTATCACAAATGGCTTCCACGTCTTCTACAATATGAGTTGATATTATAGTAACTCTCTCTTTAGAATTCGAGGTAATTAGACTCTTAAACCTCATTCGCTCCTCAGGGTCTAATCCAGCTGTTGGCTCATCGAAAATTAGAACATTGGGGTTGTTTAGCATTGCCTGTGCAATACCAAGCCTCCTGATCATCCCTCCAGAAAGACTCTTCACCTTATCATTAATACGGTCTGATAAGTTTACACGTCCTACGCTTTCCTCTATCATATCTGCCCGTTTATCTTTTTCAATGTTTTTAATGGCAGCAAAATATTCCATGACTTCTCTAACATTCAATTCCTTAAATAAATCAAATTTTTGAGACAAATATCCTAACGAACCAATATAACTCTTATTATCAATAATATTCTTCTCCGAGTAGGTTATCTCACCCTGCTTATACTTGTACAGATTGGTTAAGCATCTCATAAATGTTGTCTTACCGGCTCCGTTGGGACCCAGTATCCCATAAACTCCTGGGGTGAAAGAATAATTTATAGAATTTAACACCTTTTTCTTCTTAATCGTTTTAGTCAGATTATTTATTTCTAGCAAGACCTATCACTCCTTAACCTGCACTTGACAAAATATTGTCATCCACTGAATCTAGATAATGCTGTTAATATTATTCCTACTGTTCATTCATTCTCATTCTTTCCAATATCCAAGATGGTGAATAAAAATCTTCTAGAATAATATGATCTGAGTATTTGACAAACTTTTCACTCTCACTATGGATGTTTATTGGTGGTGTAGCAATAAGCTTTATTCCCTCTTTTGAGCCATCTTGTTTATTATACTTGTCAATATATTCTCTAAAATCTTTTTCTAATTCAGGCAACCAAGAGATGTCTGAGGGGTCAAGTAAAAAATCATAAACTTTAAAACTGGAAATATCTCTTTCTTGGACAAATCCTCCAATTAAAGTTACTCCTTCTGACTTCCCTCTAAATATGTTTTTTTCAAATTCGTCAAAATTTGAGAACACAGGAACATTAGAATTAACTGTCACTTCAAAATCAGCAAGACTATTCGTTTTATTTGTTATAAAACCATGAGTATTAATATCATAAACTTTATTATATCCACCCTTAGGATAATAGGGGAAATAGGCCGGAAGAAATACCCCTTGATGATTGCTATAGAATATAGGACTAAATCCTTGGTATACAATAACCAAATCGACAACATTTTTTTTATTGGGATTCAGGATTTCTAGATAATCACCCTTTTGAATAAAATCTAATTCTTCATCTAAATCATTATAAACTTTAGATACTTCATAGCCTCTATACAAAGTAAATTTGTATGAATCTAATATTTTATCTGTTCTTAATTTAATTTCAGCAGTTGCTGAAAGAGCTTTTTTAATATCTACTTTCAATTTATATGATTCTATACTGAACATTGCTGGCTCTTCCTTTTGTTCAGCCTCAGAATAATATTTAATATCATGTGAAACTAAACCATCAGGTCTATAATCCTTTATTACAGTACTTCCTGGGTTGAGGAAAAGTATTAAGTTCAAGATTGTAATACTTAATGCGCATAAAGAAAGTAACCTTGCCACATAATTTCTCTTTGAGATAATAGAGTTTATAAGGAACATGAATAATAAGAAAAGCCAAAATAAAGCAATATTCCATCGATATGATTCTATTGATATGCCATATAAATTATCCTCTTGCCAGTTGAGGTTTGGAGGTGTAATGGCAAAAAAGTCTGTAAAAGGGTAAGAATTAATATTTATATAGCGTAATGGAAATAAAATAAATTCTACTAATGGACTAACAAAAAAGATAATTAATGCCATCAATGTAAAAGCGGGAAACCTCCTGAGTACTAATGCAATGGTAAAACCGATTAGGGTGGCTATTAAGGAAACCAATAATATGTTTAACAAATTATTCTTCACGATATGAAGAAAATATATGTCAAAGTTAACTTGTTCTTTAAAGTAGACGTATATATCAAAGAGAGTCACACTAAGAAATACAAGAAAAATTGGTAGTAAGAAAAAGAGAAATTGATATAGGTAGGCTTTCGCTTTACCAATATAATAACTACCAATTACTTCTTCTAAATTTACACTCTTTAATTTGCTGAAGTATTCATAGGAAACAAACATAAAAAAGATAAAAAATGTCAAACTTAAGCTTTGAGACTTTACCAAAAAATATAATGGGTCACCATGAATATTTAAATTTGATAACTCCATTATTAGATATCCACAGACGAATAATAACAAGACTATGTAAGACCAGAAAATAAAAATATTTTTAATGAATAACCTACCAGATAGCATCAATAATTTCATACTTTAGCACCACCAATATTTTTAAGGAAGGAGTGTCAATGCACTCCTTCCTACTAAAATCTAGTTATCTCTAATCCAACCATCTGCTCTACTTCCAGTATAATCCCATCCCCAAGGATTTAACTCTATTCTCCAATTCGAGGATACAGTAAAATTATTAGTTCCTGTTAAGGTTTGCCCTTTTAAAACCAAGGTTGATTGTCTTTGAGCCCAACCCTTACCAGGTTCTGAATAGTGTCTATTTGAATAAACATCATGATCAGAATGAGAATAGTTCTGTGTTGACCATGTTGCATTTTTAGTTAACCCTACAGCATTACTATACTTGTTTTTTTCATTTTCATAAAGGCTAACATAGGTTGTTGCAGCAGATGTATTGCTTGAAAGCACAACCAGTAATATGAATGTTAGAAATACAACTCCCAAACCCTTTTTGGCTCTTTTCATAATCTCATCTCCCCGCTTAGGTTAGTTTAAATCTTGTTTTTAATTGGTAGATTATATTCTACCTAGTTTTAAGAGTATATTTATCTGCTTATAACCACAAGGAAAAATATGTCGAATTAAGTAAAATTTTTGTAAATATTTTAAAAAATGAGAATTTATTTTATAAACTTGACTCATGCACTTCAGCCAGATCTATAGAGAAGGGCAGACTTGTAGCTAGGGCAGCTTAAAAGTAAATTAAGCCGTAAGTTTTAGTTTCTTCAGCTCCTCACAAGCAATTTTTTAGGTAAAGCCTGTTCGTAAGTGTATACTGCAATTTTACTGAGATAATCTCTCCGTATCCTTCGGACAGCATCTCCAATCGTTAGCGGTATTTCTTTTTGCCATTCGTAATGTTGGTACTCTAAGAAGTCGTAGGTCAAAAACCCAATACACCAAAAACGCTCAATGCCCATTGCGAGAAAGCTCTACCACTAATTTATTATTATATCAAAAAGAAAATCCCCGCATCACACAGGGATCTACGCATACATCTTATTCTCTTCTTCCTTCTTAAAGAAGCTCTTCATTGCATGGAACACATCGGCTTTTTGCTTGAGGATATAGTGTCGGAACTTTTCATCATGGATGTTTTTGTACGCGGACATTAGGGTCGAGTGGCGATTGTATTGATTCACTTCACCGTATCCAAACATATTGGATACTTTCATTAATTCTTCCACTAGCTTGACGCAGCGTGCGTTGTCAGAGGTTAAATTATCTCCATCTGAAAAATGAAACTTTAGTCTAGTAACTTTACGGGCACTAGATAGACTCCTTATTCGTTAGCCTAATAAGATAAGTAGTACTGTGATTGAAACAATACTTATTAATGTTGTAATTAACGTAATACTTGATACAAGATTAGGTTCTGTCTCATACTGAACTGCATACATAACTGTTGTGGCAGCAGATGGCATTGCAGCTGAAAGAATAAGTACCTTTTGAAGAATTGGATCCATGGGAATGAACCATAGTATTCCTAAAGCAATTAGTGGAGATAGAAGTAATCTTACGACCACTCCAAATGAAATTTTATCCCACTGCATATTAAATAATTTTATTTCAGCAAGCTGCATTCCTAATATCACCATCACGAGTGGAATGGTAGCGGCTGCAAGTAAATCAATGACGGATAAAATATTATAGGCAACTTTCACCTCACCGAGATTCAACAAAAGTGCTAGGATGACTGCATATGTCGCCGGCATTTCAAAGACAGCTTTTATAGCAAACTTTGCACCCGCTTTTCCCCTTGCAGCATAATAAATTCCAAAGAAATTCATGATTATTGCTTGTAAAACTAGAAAGGATACAGCATAAGCAAATCCAACCTCACCATAGGCAAATAGAACAATTGGAGCACCATAATTACCAGCATTCATGAATGCAGTAGACAGAATAAGTCCACCTTCTACTGATTGGCTATAACCTCGGATTTTACAATAAAGCTTATTAATTATGATTAAAGCAGCTAACAGCAAAACAGAAAACAAGACCATAATGGCATACTGTTTATTTAGTTCGGCACGATAAAAGGTTTGAAAAACGAGCATCGGTGTTAAAATATAAATGGCAACAGTTGAAATTGGCTTAATATCAAGCCTTTTCCACTTTTGAATAACATATCCTGTTAGGAAAATATGTAAAACTGGCAAAACTACTCCAATAAAAATTGTCATATCTTTTTACCACTCAATCAATGGTACCATCTTGATGACGCCATACCTGGTTTTTCCAATTGTGTCCAATCTTTGCTTGTTCCCTTACAAACTCTTCATTTATTGAGATACCGAGACCTGGTTTATGTAACATATCTACATACCCATTTTTATATTCGAATACCTTTGGGTCATTTAAATAATCTAACAAATCACTGCCTTGATTTTTTTTGTATGAGTCTACATATTTAAGTTCTTCTGTTCCATTCATCTTGACAGCTGTAAAACCATCCTCCACAGCGTCTCGAGCAGCCTTCCCAACATCACTCGGTCTGTCGCCACCAATCCATGAGTAAACACGGACAGAATCACGACAGACTCCTCCCATTAATTCATAGACGGGAGCATCATAAAATTTTCCTTTTATATCCCATAATGCTTGGTCAATGCCTGCAATATCGCTCATTAAAGTTGGACCGCCACGGTAAAAACCAGAACGGTACATTGTTTGCCAATGATCTTCAATACGGAGTGGATCACTACCAATTAAGTAATCGCTGAGTTCCTCCACTGCCGCCTTTACGGTTGAGGCACGACCTTCTATAACAGGTTCCCCCCACCCTTCAATTCCTTCGTCTGTCACAATCTTTAAAAACAACCAACGTGGCGGAACAATGAATGTTTCTATTTTTGTGATTTTCATTTATGTAACCCCCATTGTATTAGACTAATTTCTACCGCTTCTAGCTCGTTGTATTTTTTCGATAAGACGGAGGTTTGGATCAAATACAATTGTCATGCTATTTCGTTTAGCAATGTTAATGGCTTCTAAGCTTCTAATACCGCCTTATAACATGTATCACTTAAAGCAGGAGTAATTCCCGTTATATGAAGAATCTTCGCTTGCGCTATGTAAGGTTCGTTTAAATCACTTGGTTCAATCAGACTAGCAGCAGAATCCTTTCGATAATAGTAAACATTAATATCTTCTGGAGAGCGCTTTTCTTTAAAAAAGATACCAGTTGGTGCTTTATCTGTAAAAAAACAGGAAGATGTATCGACACCTTCCACGCGTACCTATTTTTGAATGTAACGACCAAAAAGATCGTTTACAAGCTTGCTGAACCAACCTACAGAATGACCTAGTCTTGTTAACCCTATTGCAACGTCCGATTCGGCTCCACCAATTTGTTTAGGTAATTGGTGGACATATTCAAGTGGTAGCATTTGTTCCTGGTTGGAACAGGTCCATCGTTTCGCCAAAAGTAAACACGTCTAATTTATTCATGTTAAACAAACACCCTTCTCTCTATTCTTTTGGTGATTATTGCCCTAACCCTACTAAGAATAGCGAGAGTTGTGGAATAAACGTGAGAAACAATAGTGTGATTAGCATTGCAAAGAAGAACGGTATGACTGCACGTGATATAGCTTCAATTGACAGACCCGATATACCTGATGCAACAAATAAATTTACTCCGAGAGGTGGTGTAATAAACCCGATCGCTAGGTTTACAACCATTAGAATTCCAAAATGTATCGGATCGTATCCAATTTGAATTGCAATCGGCAATAGAATTGGAGTTAAAATAATTATGGCAGCTAACGTATCCATGAACGTTCCAACAATTAGAAGTAATAAAGTGATAAGCAAGATTAATATTAGAGGTTCGCTTGAAATGGACAGCATTCCTTGCGCAACCTTTGTTGGAATCTGTTCAATTGTTAAGAATCGCCCAAACGCCGTAGCCGTTCCGACTATAATCAATACAGTAGCCGTAGTTAAAGACGAGTCAACCAATATTTTAGGGAGATCTTTTATGCCAATTTCACGATATAAAACTAAACTCGCAAATAGTCCATATACCACTGCAATTACAGCAGCCTCAGTCGGAGTAAAGAACCCTCCATATATACCGCCTAGAATAATGATTGGAATCAGTAGGGCCCATTTCGCTTCCCAGACGTTTTTCCAAATGTTAGCTAAAGTAGTAGGCTCATTTGATCCCTTATAGCCCATTTTCCTCGAATAGTAGTATGCCCAAATCATCATAGAAAGCCCTACTAAAGTTCCTGGAACAATACCTGCAATAAATAAATCTCCAATTGAAGTACTACCAACAACTCCATATATAACCATTGGAATACTTGGTGGAATGATAACCCCTATTGAACCGGCAGCTGCAACTACAGCTGTCGCGAACTTCTTATCATATCCATTCCGAACCATTGCAGGAATCATGATGCCTCCAATAGCCGCAACAGTTGCAGGTCCTGAGCCAGATATCGCCGCAAAGAACATACATGTAATGATCGTTGCGATAGCAAAACCACCTGTTTTATTTCCAACAATAGCATTTGCTACTTTAAACAATCTTTCCGATATTCCGCCTTTACCCATTATTTCTCCTGCTAGGATAAAGAATGGAACCGCCATTAAAGGAAACGAGTCAACAGACGTAACTAACTCCTTCATTAAGAACTCTATCGGCAGACTTCCTGAATAATAAATGGTAATGAGTGTCGCTAATCCGAGTGAAATTCCAATTGGAACAGTTAAAAATAATAATATGGCAAAACTACCAAATAACACGGCAGCAGTCATGTTATAAACCTCCTCTATTATTCAAGGACATTATCCTGAACTCTTTTTTCTTCTGATTGATCTGTAAACTTTTCCTTACCTAGTAAAGCCCTAATATTTTTCACGAGATTTTGGATAAGTCGAATAAGCGTCAAGCTAATTCCAATTGGTGTTGCCATATAGACGATCCCCATAGGAATGTGTAAGGCAGGAGACGTTTGGCCAAAGGATAAAAGTTTTAATGAAATATCAAACCCATATCTAATGACAAATAAGGCAAATATGATAAAGAGCACATTTGAAACAATTGTTAAGATATTCTGCCCTTTTTCTTTTAGAAGTAGTAAAACGACATCTACCTTTATATGTCGTTGTTTCTTCACACCATAGCTAATCCCTATATATACCATCCATATAAAACAGTACCTGGCTAATTCCTCAGACCATGATAATGAACTATCTAATAGCCTCATTATTACTTGTACAAAAATAACGGAAACCATAACCGAAGAAAAGAGAACTAATAATGCCTCTTCTACATGTCGATCAAGCCATCGAATAATTTTCATTTTGATCTCCTCTTTACTAAATAAATTTAATCTAGCGCACTTTTATATCATTAAAACAACAATTTAGCTAAAAAAAGACTTTGAGAAATTCTCACTCCCAAAGTCTTTTAAATTAGCCTTTACTTAGATGCTTCTTCAATCGCACTGTATACTTCGTCTACAATGTCTTTTCCGATTTTTTCAGCATACTTATCAATTGTTGGTTGTACAAGCTCTTTCATTTCAGCATACTGTTCAGGTTGGATTTCTGTGTATGTTACACCTTCAGCTTGTAAATCCGTTAAATATTTAACGTTAGCTTCACGATTCAATTTTCGCTCATAAAGACCGGCTTCAACTGCAGCCTCTTTTACAATCACTTGTTGCTCTTCAGTTAACCCATCATAGAACTCTTTACTCATTAAGAATACAAACGGGCTGTAAATATGATTTGTATTAGAAACGTGTTTTTGTACTTCAGAAAATTTTGATAAATAGATCGTTGCAAATGGATTTTCTTGTCCATCAACAGTTCCTTGCTGCAAAGCAGTAAATAATTCCGTGAATGCCATTGGAGTTGGATTGGCTCCTAGTGCACGAAACGCTTCTAAGTGAAGGTCATTTTCCATTGTACGAAGCTTTAAACCTTTAAAATCTGCAGCAGACGCAATGGCTTGCTTACTGTTTGATACTTGTCGGAATCCATTTTCCCAATAAGTTAAACCAACTAAGTTTTGTGAATCTAACATGGCTAAGAATTTTTGTCCTACTTCGCCATCTAATACCTTGTCCGCAACTTCTTCACTTGGGAATAAGAACGGGAAGTCAAATACGCTGAACTCAGGAACAAAGTTAGCTAGAGGTGCTGTAGAAGGGATCGTAACCTCTTGAGAGCCTAATTGCAGTGCCTCCGTCATAGTACGGTCGTCACCAAGCTGTCCACTGTGGTAAGTTTCAACAATAATTTGTCCCTCGGTCTTTTCTTCAACAATCTCTTTGAACTTTACAAGACCTAAATACTGTGGATGCTGATCATTTAATCCAATACCTGCGCGAATTGTTTTTACTTCGACAGTGTCAGCGCTATCTCCATCACCACTTGTTCCCTCTTTTACTTCGTTGTTGTTACCACCACAAGCTGCAAGAGCAAGAAGCATAAACACTGCTAAAAAAATACCTAAAAACTTTTTCATCATTGTATCCCCCTAAATTAATTTTTATATTTTATTTCTTTACTACCTCATGACCACCAAACTCATTTCGTAACGCTGAAACGACTTTACCAGTGAAAGTATCATCCTCTAATGAACGATATCTCATTAATAACGACATCGTTATTACTGGAGCAGCTACTTGTAAATCTAGGGCAGTTTCAACTGTCCATTTTCCTTCTCCAGAAGAATTCATTATGCCTCTAATCATTTCAAGCTTAGGATCCTTTGAAAAGGTATTCTCTGATAACTCCATTAACCAGGAACGAATAACCGATCCGTTATTCCAAACCTTAGATACTCCTTCATAGTCGTAGTCAAATTCACTTTTATCAAGAATATCGAATCCTTCCGCAATAGACTGCATCATCCCGTATTCAATCCCATTGTGAATCATCTTTAGGTAATGACCACTTCCCAAATTCCCAGAGTAGAAGTAACCGTTTTCAACAGTGATATCATTAAAAAGCGGTTCGATTGTTTTAAAGACTTCTAGGTCTCCACCAATCATCGCACAGGCACCATGTCTTGCACCCTCTACACCACCACTTGTCCCACAATCGAAGAAATAAATCCCTTTTTCTAGAAGGTGTTTCCCATGACGGATAGAATCCTTATAATTAGAATTTCCACCATCAATTATAATATCCCCTGGATCTAAAAACGATTCAAAATTTAAGAGAACGCTTATAGTAATATCGCCAGCAGGGACCATTAACCATATTAGCCGAGGGGTCTCTAGTTGCTGAATTACATCTCCTAAGGTAAAAGCACCAATCGCAATGGATGCACATCATAAGTTCCTAAGAAGTGGTTTACTAACAAACTGCTATACTGATGCCCATTTGCAAATCATGAGTGCCTCTCAACTTACTAGTCAGGATGTTGTTGTTTTGATCTCTCATTCTGGTACGAGTAAAGATATTCTTGAAGCCCTACAAGTTGCTAAAGATTGCGGCACCACTACAATTGGAATCACTCATTTTGCTAAGACACCATTAAGTAAAAAGGTAGATATACCGTTACTTACAGTCTCTCAAGAGACAGAATTTAGATCTGAAGCATTAGCTTCTCGTCTCGCCCAATTAAGTATAATTGACGCATTATATGTTAATGTAAGCGTCAAACTAAAAGATCAAACTAAAAATTCCATACAAAAAATGAGAAATGCAATTTCTATTAAACGCATTTAATAAAGTAAGAAGGTGTTGTTCATGAATAAATCTATCGTTATAGGACTTGATATTGGGACAACTAGTGTTAAGGCAGTTGCTTTTAATAAAAGTGGACATGTACTTGTTGAAAAGGAAATAGAGTATCCGTTATACACCCCACATCCTAGCTGGGCTGAACAAGATCCTTTGGAAATAGAAAATGCAACCATAAACGTTATTCGCCATCTAATTGAATCAAGAAATATAGACCCTACAACGATCCTTGCATTTGGATTATCTAGTGCCATGCATTCACTTATTTGCATGAACAATGAAGGTGACCCCCTCTCCCCTTCTATTACTTGGGCTGACGGTCGAGCCAATAAACAAGCAATTCAACTAAAAGAGCATGGATCACATCTTTATCAACGCACAGGAACACCAATCCATCCTATGTCACCGCTAGTTAAACTCCTATGGATGAGGGAAAATAAGTATCAGCCTTATACAATGGCGACAAAGTTTGTTTCGATAAAAGAATTTATTCTCTATCGATGGTTTGGAAGTACCGTTGTTGATTATGCTGTTGCATCCGCAACCGGCTTGTTTGACTTGCACTCACTAAAATGGAATCAGGATGCTCTTAAAGCTGCAGGTATTCATGAGGAGCAACTCTTTACTCCAGTCCCACCTTCAGAAGTTATTAATGGCTTGAATAAAGAAATTGCTCAAAAAATCGGGATTCCAACAAATATCCCATTCGTCATCGGTGCCAGTGATGGACCACTTGCGAACTTAGGTATAGGGGCCATCGACCCAGGTGAAGTTGCGATTACAATCGGGACTAGCGGAGCAATCAGACAAATAATTTCGGAACCAAAAACGGATATTCTTCAACAAACATTTTGCTATGCATTAACTGATTCCCTTGCTTTGATAGGTGGTCCAACGAATAACGGAGGCATTGTTTTAAGCTGGCTAAGAGAAATACTCGGTAGTAATGAAAGCTATGAATCACTACTGAACCAAGCCCAAAATGTCGCTCCTGGTGCAGAAGGTTTATTGTTCTTACCTTATTTAAATGGTGAGAGAGCTCCAATGTGGAACTCAAAAGTAAGAGGAACTCTATTTGGCCTCTCACTAAGGCACGGTAAGGACCATATTGTTCGTGCAGGACTAGAAGGAGTCATTTTTAGCATTTATCATGTGGGACAGGCATTAGAGCGACTTGCTGGTGAACCAACTAAAATTTTGGCGAGTGGTGGTTTTGCACGCTCTCCCCTTTGGCTCCAAATTCTCTCTGACGTTTTCAATCAAGAGGTACATGTTCCTATCAGTCATCAAAGCTCGGCCTGGGGAGCAGCATGGATGGCTTTATATGGAATTGGCGAGGTACGTGATTTGTCATCGATAAAAGAGCACATACCCATGAATGGATCCTATTCACCGAACATTGAAAATCATAAAGTGTATAAGGAAATGTTTCAGATGTATAAGAATCTTTCCAAAGTAACAGACGATTTATTTACTTAAAAAAGATGCTAATGAAACATTTGTTTTCCTAAAGTGAGAAACAAAATAAAACAATTTTTTTTAGGAGTGTTATTTATATGAAAAATCTCTTTAGCGTAAAGGATAAAGTAATATTAATAACTGGTTCCACAAGAGGAATAGGACTTAGCTTTGCCCAAGGACTAGCTGAAGCTGGGGCAAAGGTTGTTATTAATGGAAGATATCCATTAAAAGTAAATCAAGTCGTTCAACAACTAAACCATAATGTTACGGGTTTTGCATTTGATGTATGCGATAAGGTGGCTGTAGCAGAAGGTATTAAACAAATTGAAGAGGTAGTTGGACCTATTGAAGTCCTGATTAACAATGCTGGAATTCAAAGACGCGCTCCACTTGAAGAGCTATCTGTCGAGGATTGGAATACAGTTATAGAAGTGAATTTAAACTCTGTTTTCTATGTTTCTCAAAGTGTTTTTAAATATATGAAGCCTCGTTTAAAGGGTAAGATCATCAATATTACCTCTCTAAATGCTGAAGCTGCCCGCCCTAGTATAGGAAATTACTGTGCATCAAAAGGTGGATTAAAAATGTTAACAAAATCAATGGCAACTGAGTGGGGTAAATATAATATCCAAACAAACGCAATTGGACCCGGATATTTTTTAACAGATTTAACACAACAGCTTGCTGACGACCCCGAATTTGATAAATGGGTAAAAAGTGAAGTGCCACTACAAAAGTGGGGAAAACCAGAAGAACTGATTGGAACAGCTATTTACCTTGCATCGGATGCCTCTAATTATGTAAATGGACACACCGTTTATGTGGATGGCGGTTGGCAGGCATCGTTATAATGACTGGTATTTTTATTCGTCACGCCAATGAGAATGACCTACTTAGCATCCTTTCAATATATAACCAAGGAATTGAAGATCGGATCGCAACCCTAGAAACTGAGATAAAAGATATTGACTATATGAGGATGTTCAAAAAGTCCGGCAAAAATAGCTTCGAATTTCTTCGTCAGCTCGTCTTTCCGCTCCTCACGTATACAAAACATACGCTCCGGTGCTCAAGACTTCGCTTCCTTGAACTTCTTTGCTCTTTTTGTCCTCCTTTTTGAACAGGCTCTATATCAATCAATGGTTTCAAAATCATGGAGGAAGGTTTCCAGTTTTAGTTGCAGAGTTGAACGGAAACCTGTTAGGATGGGGTTCTTTAAATCAGTTTAATCCTAGGAAGGCCTACAATGGGGTAGCTGACTTATCCGTATACATAAAAAGAGAATTCAGAGGCAAAGATATAGGGAAATCTTTATTAAAAGAATTAGAGATCCTAGCAATTCAGCACGGATTTTACAAGATCGTGCTATCTACTTTTCCATTTAATCGCTTAGGTCAAAGCCTCTATGAGAGAGTGGGTTACCGTGTAGTCGGTACTTATAAAAATCAGGGTATCCTTGATGGGGAATTTGTAGATGTAATGATTATGGAGAAATTCTTAGTGAAAAAAATAAACAATTGAGAAATTTAAAGAGAATATAGATAAAACCTCGGAAAGGAAGTTATAGGAATGGCGATACGCCTATTTAAAATCATGATGACTTGTGTTTTAATAATTATCCCTACTTTTACTTTTGCACATGTAAAATGGTTTACCAATGAGCAACCTGTGAAGGAATCCATTGAGAATATTTTATCACCATTTTTTATCATCCTAAGTATATTCATTGCGATTATTCTGGCTTTATTAGCACAACTACTTCCTAGGATTACCGAAACAGTTCTCTCAAAAAAAATTGATCAAAAACTAGGTAAATATCGACGATACTCCAAGTACATTTTAAAATATGGCACAGCCTTAGCCCTACTACTCCAGATAACTAATGGGTCTATTTTTGCTCCTGAGTTTAAAGTAACTTCAACATTTGAGATGATTTGGATTATCCTATCAATGATTTTACTAGTAATCCCACACCATATCTCAACAAAATTAGGTGCTGGATCTCTATTAGGACTCTTTATTTATGTAACAAATGAGGTGGGCATATTTCATATGCTCGACTACGGCTTTTACCTCTCCATCATTGGTGTCTTACTAATACAAAAAACAACGTTAGAAGACTGGGGATTCCCATTCCTATATTTAGGAACTGGACTTTCTTTATGTTGGGTGGCCGTAGAAAAATGGGTGTATCCAGAATTAACAATTAACATTATTCAGCAACATGGGGTTCCTACATTTGGATTTCCAAATGAAATTTTTATTGTCATAGCTGCATTTATAGAATTCATTGTTGGATATCTATTAGTAGTTGGGATACTGAACCGACTATTAGCTGTAGTCGTCTCATGTTTATTTATCCTAACCACGATGATTTTTGGATACACCGAGGTGGTTGGACACTTCATTATTCATATCATTCTACTGATTTTTATCATAGAGGGAGTTTCCTTTTATGACCCTCCTATTAGTATCCATAAAACTAAGATCGATCAAATGGTGTTTGTATTTTTAAATTTCCTCCTAACACTTGCTACTTTCTTGTTGATTTATTATCGATTTGCTTAAAAATGCCAACCAGATTGTTTTTCTGGTTGTTTTTTTATTTTAGAGTGTTTTGTTTTAACATACTCTTGTTATACAAGAGTATCTTCTACTATTCAATCATAAAATGCAAAAACCCTGCTATCAGCAGGGATTTCACGCATACATCTTATTCTCTTCTTCCTTCTTAAAGAAGCTCTTCATTGCATGGAACACATCGGCTTTTTGCTTGAGGATATAATGTCGGAACTTCGCATCATGGATGTTTTTGTACGCGGACATGAGGGTCGAGTGGCGGTTGTACTGATTCACTTCACCGTATCCAAACATATTGGATACTTTCATTAATTCTTCCACTAGCTTGACGCAGCGTGCGTTGTCCGAGGTTAAATTATCTCCATCTGAAAAATGAAACGGATAAATGTTATAACGCGTTGGATTGTATTTTAAATCGATAAGTTCTAATGATTTTTTGTAGGCTGATGAACAAATCGTCCCTCCACTTTCACCTTTCGAAAAGAAATCTTCTTCTGGGACTACTTTTGCTTCTGTATGGTGCGCAATAAATTCAATTTCTACAGATTCATACTTTGTTCGAAGGAAACGAGTCATCCAAAAGAAAAAGCTCCGAGCCATATACTTCTCCCAGATCCCCATTGAGCCACTTGTGTCCATCATCGCAAGTACAACAGCCTTTGAATCTGGTTTCACTATTTCATTCCATGCTTTAAATTTTAGATCCTCTTGGTAAATAGGATGGAATCCAGCATCACCACGAAGGGCATTTCGTTTAAAGGCTGACATCATTGTCTTCTTTTTATCAATGTTACCCATAAGTCCAGTTTTTCGGATATCATTAAATTCGATTTGGTGGATAATCGTATCATCCCGCTCTTTTTTCTTTAAATTTGGCAGTGCTAGCTCATTAAATAATGCCTGCTCAAGCTCCATGAGTGAAACTTCTGCTTCATAATAGTCCTCACCAGCTTGATCCCCTGCCCCCTGACCTTTACCTGCACCTGGTTTAGGCTGCTGCTGCCCAGAACCATCTCTTGCCACTACATCTCCAATTTCGCTTTCGCCATTTCCTTGCCCTACATGCTTATTTTTATCATAGTTATATCGAATTTTGTACTCATCTAGGGAACGAATCGGAATTTTTATTACATCTTTACCATTCGACATGATAATACTTTCTTCTGTCACTAGATCAGGTAAGTTATTTTTTATTGCCTCTTGTACTTTTTCCTTATGCCTCTGCTGGTCGTCGTGTCCTTTTCGATGGAGGGACCAATCTTCTTTTGAAATCACAAAGGTATTCTTATCACTTGGTTGACTTGGTTGACTTGGTTGCATTGCTTCCCCTCCTAACTTTTTTTGTTGAATTTGTCACCCTCATCATTTTCCTTGCATATGTTATCTCGGACGGTATTATTTGGGACATTATTTCATATGATGAAAGGTTGGTTATTACTCTATCCTATGCAGTTGCAACGAATAATTGACAAATAATTTAGAAAATTGTACTTTTCACATCAAAATAAGACAAGTTCTCGCATCTTTTCTAGATATTAACATTATTATATGATGCTATATGAAGGATAGAATGATTTTATCGTGATAAAATCTGTCTCATTTCAATTAAACTCCTTAGAAAAAAACAGCCCCAACAACAGTTGGGATTACTCTTTACTATCATACTGCTGTGGATCCGGAATCAAACCTTGCTTCTCTATCTCCTGAATAGTAGACATCTGCTCCATAATCTTAGAATGTTGATCCAACTCTTTTTGATTAGTAATCATTGAACTGTTTTCCGGCTTATCTCTTAGATTTACTTTTTTGTTTTTCATAGGAATCACCTCTTACAGGTACATACCCTACCCTCCTCTATTTAAAACATATATTAAAAGTAGAAGCTTCTTTGTGCAAAATCTAGGTATAACTAAGAAAAGAGCAAGCGCCTTATTCAGACCAGGCATAGCAAATGTTCTCAAGCCATAAAGGCACTCTTTGCCTTTTTGGCTTGAGGTCATTTGACCTCGAGGGGCTAGGCGTTGGAGCTAGACACTAACCCATTTTGAAAAAACTTATACTTTCTTATCTTTGAACAAAAGGCGCAAGCGCCCCGTTTTGCCTCAAGCATAGCAAATGTTCTGAAAAAATTAGAAGGGTGGTTTTCCCTTTTCTTTATTTCAGGTTATTTGACTTCGAGGGGCAGGACGCTTGAGCCGGATTCAGATGCACTAGCCCATATAAATTCTGATATTATAAAAAATAGGAGTATGCCATAAGCATACTCCTACTCCCATTATCTATTTAAAAGGCTTCCCACATAGCGTAATAGCTCATTAGCTGATGAAGGGTTATATCCGTGCTCTTCGATTAAACGGACCACTACCTCATTCATCTTCTTTAGCTGCACTTCGTCTGGAGTTTTAGATGATGTTGTAATTTTAACAACATCCTTCAAGTCGGCAAATAATTTCTTCTGAATGGCTTCACGTAAATGCTCGTGTGAATTGTAATCAAATCGTTGACCCTTTCTTGCATACGCAGAGATACGGATCAAAATTTCTTCTCTAAATGCTTTCTTTGCGTTCTCAGAGATGCCGATTTGTTCTTCAATTGATCTCATCAGCTTATCATCAGGATTCATTTCTTCCCCAGTTAGGAGGTCCCTCATCTTGTTTTTATTACAATAGGCTTCAACATTATCTAAATAGTTATCCATCAGTGTTTTCGCTGATTCCTCATAGGAATACACAAATGCCTTTTGGACTTCCTTCTTGGCAATATCGTCATATTCTTTTCTGGCCACTGATATAAAATTCATATACCTTTCTCGGTCTTCACTCGAAATGGATGCGTGCTGACTTAAACCATCCTTCAAGGATCGTAATACATCTAATGCATTGATAGAAGGCGTTTCCTTACGGATAATTGCTGATGAGATTCGATTGATCACGTAACGAGGATCAATCCCTGTCATTCCTTCATCCACGAATTCCTTCTTCATTTCTTCTAAGTCTATTTTATTAAAGCCTTCTACCGCTTCACCGTTATAGAGTCTCATCTTCTTTACTAAATCGATGTCACCCTTTTTAGGTTCTTTCAATCTAGTAAGGATCGTAAACATAGCTGCTACCCTAAACGTATGAGGGGCTATGTGAACATCTGAGACATCACTCTCTCTAATCATCTTTGCATAAATTCTCTCTTCTTCTGAAACTTTTAAATTGTAAGGTACAGGCATCACAATAATCCGCGAGTGAAGGGCTTCGTTTTTCTTGTTTGAAATAAACGAACGATATTCCGCTTCATTCGTATGGGCGACTATTAATTCATCGGCTGAAATTAAGGCAAACCGTCCCGCTTTAAAATTCCCTTCTTGCGTAAGAGATAATAGATGCCATAAGAACTTTTCATCACATTTTAACATCTCTTGAAATTCCATCATTCCGCGGTTTGCCTTATTTAATTCCCCGTCAAAACGATAGGCACGTGGATCTGATTCAGAGCCATATTCAGCAATCGTTGAAAAATCAATGCTTCCAGTTAAATCGGCTATATCCTGCGATTTGGGATCCGACGGACTGAAGGTTCCAATCCCAATTCGGCGATCTTCAGATAAGAAGATTCTTTCGACGACGACATCCTCTATTCGGCCACCATATTCTTGCTCTAATCTCATCAAATTTAACGGTGACAAGTTTCCTTCTATACGGATCTTATATTCTTTATAAAAATCTTCTCTTAAATGTTGAGGTATTAGATGCAAGGCATCCTCATGCATGGGACATCCTTTGATTGCATACAAGGCACCTTGATCGGTTCTTGTATACGCCTCTAGTCCTCTTTTCAACATGGAGACAAGCGTTGACTTTCCTCCACTAACAGGGCCCATTAGAAGTAATATACGTTTTCTTACATCTAAACGTTTAGCCGCAGGATGTAAATATTCCTCCACCAAACGCTCAAGTGATTCCTCTAATCCATACATCTGTTTACTAAAGAACGAAAACACCTTTTTGCCATCTACCTCATCCACTCCAGCATCCTTGATCATATTATAAACTCTGGAATGAGCGGACTGAGCCACATAAGGTCGTTCTTTCAAAACTTCTAAGTATTCAGCGAAGGTTCCTTCCCATTTTAGACGGTTTTCTTCCTCACGATGCGCTTCAATCTTTCTTAAAATATCCATAAGGACCCCCTTCAACGTATTCGTCATAAAGCCAAAGATTATTACAATCTATGCTGAGCCGTCCACTATCATTCTAAAAATTCGATATTAACTACTACTTGTTAAGGAATCCTTCTTCTTATCCACTTATAAATTGGCCGCCATTTACATGAATCATCTCTCCTGTTACATAGCTCGAATCACTTGAAGCTAAGTAAACAAATGCTGGTGCTAGCTCGTATGGTTGGCCTGCCCGTTTCATCGCTGTTTTCTCATATCCAAATGTCATAACATCTTCTGCTGAAAAGCTTGAAGGTATAAGAGGTGTCCATATTGGTCCTGGCGCTACTCCGTTAACACGTATTCCTTTATCAACTAATGAAAGAGCAAGAGATCTCGTAAAAGTAACAACGGCACCTTTGGTTGAAGAATAGTCAATTAATTGTTTATTTCCCTCATAAGCAACAACAGATGCCGTATTGATAATACAGCTTCCTTCAGGCATATGAGGCAATGCAGCTTTCGTCAAATAAAAAATAGAGAATATATTCGATTGAAATGTTCGATGTAACTGTGCCGTAGAGATTTCTAATAGACTTTTCGATACAAATTGTTCGGCTGCATTATTCACCAAGATGTCTATTTTTCCAAAGTATTGTATAGCTTCATTAATCACAGATTTGCAAAACTCTTCTTGACCAAGGTCTCCTCTAATCACCAGGCAGTTTCTGCCTAACTCATCAATACGTTGCTTTGTAAATGCTGCGTCCTGGTCCTCATTCAAATAAACGAAGATAATATCGGCACCTTCTTTTGCATAGGCAAAGGCTACCGCTCGACCAATCCCACTATCAGCACCTGTTATTAATGCAACCTTACCTTGCAACTTACCACTCGGTTTATAGGACTCTACTTCACTTATAGGCTGTGGTTCCATCACATATTGAAATCCAGGATGAATGTCTTGATGCTGTGCGGGAAACTGTATCGGTATTTCCTCACATTTTTGAAAAGAACCATAAGGCTTAGACATATGTTGTACCTCCTCAAAGTTTGCCTAGTTTAGCCTATGAATCAAAAACGCATATAGTTCTAAAAAAGTTTCTAATTTGTCACCGTTACCATTCACTTACCTTGATTATTCAGCTATAATAAAGATATGTTTCTGGGAATACTAGGCTCTAAAGGAGGGCAATTCATATGGGTATTACTTTGATTTTAGGCGTTTGCGCTGCATTTTTAACGGCTATATTTTCTGCTGGATATAATTCAAAACCAGGTATTAAGAAATAGTTATACAAAAAAACCGACCAAGTAAATTGGTCGGTTTTTACTATGATAATCCTGGATAACTCTGTTGTCGTAAAGCCTCATATATAAGAATAGCGGCTGTATTGGATAGATTTAATGAACGCACATTTTCATTCATCGGTATACGTAAACACCGGTCTTTGTTAGCCTCTATTAGTTCTTTAGGTAGTCCTGTTGTTTCCTTACCGAAAACGAATAGATGATCCTTTTCGATATGACTATAATCAAAAGAAGTAAACGTTTGAGTCCCAAATTTCGTTAAATAATAAAACTCTCCATCTTTGTACTTATCTACTAACTCCTTTAGTGAATCATAATAAAATATAGTTACAAACTCCCAATAATCTAAACCAGCACGCTTCAGCATTTTATCATCCGTAGAAAACCCAAGTGGACGTATTAAATGTAAGATTGTACCCGTTGCAGCGCAGCTTCTAGCAATATTCCCCGTGTTGGCAGGAATCTCTGGTTGGTACATGACGACATGTATGGCCATTTTCTTTTTCACCTCATTGAACATTAACTACGTGTCATTATAACATTTGCTGCAAATATTAAAAATCAAAAAAGACGGGAAAATTTCCTCGTCTTAAGAATTTCCATCCGTAATGTGAAAGAATTTGTATTTGATGTTAGGCGTATAGGCGGTTGAATCTTCATAAGACCAATAGCGCATTCGGCTGTTTGTCGTATGTGCATTAACTAGGGGCATGCCAAATGCATCTTTTGCGACAACGATTGTATTGTGATCAAATCGTCCATCACCTTGAAAATCATAGCAAATCACGTCACCGAGCATAAGTTCTTTTGCACTCGTTTTGACAACGGCTCGGAGTCCTGATTTAGAGCTACCTAAATACCATCTAAGAGCATGTGCAACTGACCAGCTATAACTCCATGAATTATTCTTCATCCACCAGCCTTTGTTTCGATTCGGGGAACCTGTCATTGGAGCACCACCAGCATGTAAGCACTGAGACACATAGTTCGTGCAGTCTACTTCAAACTTTTTATAGTTGGGGTTGTATGAATCCCACCACTGCTCCGCGTACCTCACTGCTTCACGCCTGTCGTAAACAAAGGGGGCTCTGTCATTTGCAATAGAGTGGGATAACTGATATACATAATCTTCTTTGTCCTGGTATACCTGTGACATTAGCACATCACTCAAAATTTCACCATGTTGAATAACGACTTTTCTTTGCTCTTCATATTCTTCATTGAAAAATTGGTTTTGTTGTTTTAGTAAGTCTTTAAAATAGACCGTATATACAACGTGTGTAGCCTCTCCAACTTCCTTCAATGAATTGATTTGACAAATACCATGGCTCTTTACGACGCTTGCTTGTCTTTTTTGTAAAAGAACTTGTCTACACGTAAACTCTGCATGAGCTGCTAACTCAAAATCGGACTGAATTCCGACGTGATAGTTTGCACGTGCTGAAACATAATCTAGTAAAATCGTTTTTATATTCATGTTATCCACCACCTCCGATTCATTAGATACTCTCTAGATGGTATGAGTTGAATGGGAAAATCATGAATACATTATGTCTCTAGCAAGCGTAAACCCTTCTCAATTTCAGAAAGTACCTCTAAATCTTTTTCTCGTTTTCTGGCATCTAATAAGATAGTTCGACTATCCTCTTGACCAATTTTCCCAATCGCCCAAGCAGCAGTTCCCCTTAGTACAGGACGAGTATCCTCTAATAGCACTTGTGTAAGCTCTGGTATTGCTGTTTCATCCTTAAAATGAGCGAGTGCCAAGATTGCATTTCGTTGGATAGGCTTTTTTCCACGCCATGATCCTGATAACGGTCCAAAGCGTTCTTTAAACTCACGATTAGTAATCGTTAATAAAGGCTTTAACAATGGTTTAACAAGTTCTGGATCTGGCTCCATTTCCTCGTGTAAATGAAAATCCTTTCCCTTGTTCTCAGGACAAACGGTTTGACACGTGTCACAGCCATATAAACGATTGCCTATCTTTACACGGTATTCATCGGCAAGAAATCCCTTTGTTTGGGTTAAGAAGGCAATGCATTTATTTGAATCCAGCTGGCCACCTTGTACTAGAGCTCCAGTTGGACAAGCATCAATACACTTTGTACATGTTCCACAACGATCTATTATAGGTTGATCTGGAATAAATGGTATGGTCGTAATCATCTCGCCTAAATACACGTATGAACCAAATTCAGGAGTAATCGTGGCGCAATTTTTCCCGCTCCAGCCAATACCAGCACGTTCTGCAACAGCTCGGTCTGATAACTCACCAGTGTCAACCATAGACTTCATCCTTGAATTCGGAACACGTTCTAGTAGAAAGCCTTCGAGCTTGCTAAGACGATCCCGTAGCACATGGTGGTAGTCAACTCCCCATGAGGCTCGGCAAAATATACCGCGTCTTTCAGTCTTGGTGCTTCTAGGAGCATTTTTCAGCTTCGATGGATAAGCCAATGCAATGGCAATGATTGATTTAGCTTGTGGAAGCACCAGCTCAGGATTTGACCTCTTTTCAATATCAGGCTCTTCAAAGCCAGATTGATACCCGAGCTCCTGCTGACGAATTAGACGTTCCTTTAATTCTGAAAAGGGGGCAACACTAGCAAACCCAATTTTATCAATCCCAATTTCTTTACTATATTGAATGAGCTCTTCCTGAAGTTGACGGATGTCCACGCTACTCACTCCTTTCTTGATTACTTTTCTTGTAAATTATATAGTGAATAGTAACATATCTTATATACCATATCTAGAAAGAGGTTTTATCCATGGAACTAAGTATTAGTAAGGAAATCACACAAAAGATCCCAACCTTTAAAATTGGGTTAATTACTTATAAGGATATTACAATTGGCTCTTCCCCTCAAATGCTAAAAGGAAGACTTCAGTTATTCCAAGAATCGATTGCGCTTGATTTAGAAGCTATGCCTCTAACTGAATATGTCGGTGTAAGTGAGTGGAGGAGTGTATTCAAATGGCTAGGAATGGATCCGAGTAAGTATAGACCCTCCCATGAGGCAATCGTAAGACGTGTGGCAAAGCGGCAATTTCTGACGACCATCCATTCAGCAGCAGATATTAATAACTTCTTTTCTATTCAGTATGGCATTCCCATTGGGATTTATGACCTTGATAAAATTAATGGAGACATTGAAATTAGACTCGGAACTGAAAATGAATACTATGATGCGTTGAATAATCGTGTTATTGATGCTTCTGGCAAACTAGTTAGCATCGACAAAGAAGGTCCATTTGGCAGTCCCTATGTGGATTCGAAGCGGACAGCTGTAACCGAAGAAACCACTTCTGCCTTCCAGATTGTCTATTTACGACCTTCTATGCAAACGGAAGAATGTGCTAAATTACTACATGCCATGAGTAATATGTTTACCCAGATTAATGGAGGTAGTGCGGATTGTTCAATTAAACAATAATAGAATAAGTGCATAAGTGCCTTTCTAGCAAGGTTCTGAAGCTAGATTCAATAAAAAACGCAATAGCTCGTTTTCTACTGAAACGAACCACTGCGTTGTAAACGATTTTGGAGCGGGTGATGAGAATCGAACTCACGACATCAGCTTGGAAGGCTGAGGTTTTACCATTAAACTACACCCGCATTGAATCGAAATTTGTCGAACTCCTTTATCATACACATGATTAAAGAAGAGGTCAACAGCTTTTCGGGAAATTTGTCGAATTTCATTGGTTTTATATCAACACATCACATTTATAATGAGCAGTATTAAAAACTGAGTGAGGTTAATTACCCCACTCAGTTCTATTCTTGTTATTTGATCTCAAGTCATCTGATCACTTTATCCTCATGTAAATTTGCCCACCTCGATAGAAAATCCGATTTCCCCTAACAAGATCACATTGCATGACCACTCCACACGAAGATTCTTCGTTCAGCTTGAATAGACTAAATACCATTCTTTTTCTTATCATTTGTTTTAATTTCATGCGAAAAATGGTAGAAACTCACTAGAGAGACTAGCTTTCAATAGGAATTGATAGTTGGTATGTAGCCAAATTTAAAATATGAGCGGAAATCTAACTTATATCGTCCGAAATCAGGATATATAAACCGTTTCTCATTTTTATGGGCCGAAATTCTATCTTATTAACCGAAACACCACTTTTATCAGAAATTAAACAAAAATTCCCTAAAAAAACTCACTTCCCCCTTACAGATGCAGCACAAATTAAGGTGAAAATATATATTTTTTTAGTAGAAAAAAGCACTTAGATATATCTAAAGTGCTTCAATGTTATTCTTATTTTAAACCCACCACATATCCCCTGGCTGTTCCTCTATTAATACCGACTTTAGGTTCTTCACTGCTCTCGCAAAACCTTCTTCAATTGACATGATTGGATCCTCATGCTCAATACTTACAACATAATCATACCCGTACGTTCTAAGTGCACTCATCATATCTGACCATTCAGCGAGACTATGACCACAACCAACAGAACGGAAGGACCATGCCCTTGTTTGAATATTTCCATAAGGCTGCATATCTGTTAAGCCGTACATATTGACGTTATCTTGATCAATAGAGGCGTCCTTTGCATGGAAATGATGAATTGCCCCGGCTTTTCCAAGGATTTTAATAGCTCCAACTGGATCAATTCCTTGCCACCAAAGATGACTCGGGTCAAGGTTTGCACCAATTGCATCACAGGTTTCTTCTCGTAACTTAAGAAGAGTATAAGGTGTATGTACTAGAAATCCACCGTGAAGCTCTAGACCAATTTTGACTTTATGGTCTTTGGCTAGCTGTCCAACTTCCTTCCAATATGGGATTAGTTTCTCCTCCCATTGCCATTTCAGAATATCACCGAATTCATTTGGCCATGGAGCAACCGGCCAGTTTGGGTGCTTTGCCCCTTCGTGATCCCCTGCTGTTCCAGAGAAACAGTTGACCACAGGGACACCCATTAAGCTTGCTAGTTTAATGGACTTCACTAATGCCTGATGAGAAACCTCAGCAAAGCTTTTGTCTGGAGAGATTGGATTTCCGTGACAGCTAAAAGCACTAATAACTAATCCACGAGATGTAAACTTTTCCAGGTACTCATTCCGTTTCTCTTCACTTTCTAACAGTTCGTCAATTTGGCAATGAGCATCTCCTGGATATCCACCCGTGCCTATTTCCACAGCATTTAAACCTGCCGAAGCTACATAATCTAGCATTTCATCTACATTCTTTTGTGAAAATAATACCGCAAATACACCTAGTTTCATGAAAGCATTCCTCCTATTTCAGTCTAATACTCTCTCCTGTTTCACTACTTTTATAAATAGCATCAATAATCTTAGATACTTGTAAGGCTTCTTGTGGCTTTACAACTAGCTCTTCAAGTCCTAAACAACTATTAACAAAATTTTGAGCCTGAGGTAAACTTGGATCATCTTCTCCAGGAACAAACGCTGACTCACTATTCAAGAGCATTCCATGTTTCGCTTGATTCATCTGAAACGGAAATAAATCAATACCGCCTGTTGAACCAGAAATACTCACACTTTCTTCGTCATTCTTGATATTAGCCGACCAAGATGTCTCAAACAACATAGATGCACCATTGGCAAACTTGATGTAAGCTGTCACATGATCATCTACTTCAAATGTCTCGTGGTTAAACACCCCCCACTCATTTACTTGGTTTGGCATTTTACTCAATTGATTATAAGTTGTCCCCATAACTTCAACTACCTCAGGATTACCTAACAGCCAAAGAGATAAATCTAGGAAGTGGCATCCATAATCAATTAAGCTTCCTCCACCTTGAAGCTCTTTGTTGGTAAATACACCCCAACCGGGAACTTTTCGTCTTCTAAGTGCTCTTGCCCGAGCAACAATTGGAGCACCAATTTCATTTTCTATGATTACACGTTTAGCAGCTTGTGAATCTTTCATAAATCGGTAATGATAGGCTATAGATAATACCTTACCAGACTTATCTGCAGCAGCAATCATCGCCTGGCATTCTTCTGTTGTCATCGCCATCGGTTTTTCACACAGTACATGGACTCCTGCTTCAAGTGCAGCGATCGTAATCTCAGCATGAAATTTATTGGGTGTGCAAATTGTTACCGCATCAACCTCATTAAACATATCACGATAATTTGAATACACTTTTGAAATGCTGAATTTTTCAGCAACAGACTTCGCTACCTCTTCATTTACATCACTAATTGCTTCAATTATGACTTGATCGGAAAGCTTTAAAAAGGTCGGGATATGACGACCTTGTGCGATTCCTCCTACCCCGATTAGCCCCATCCTTAATTTTGTCATTCACTTACACCTCAGGGTTAGAATTTAACAATACGTTTTGTTTCATTTGACTCAAGTGCTGATAACACGACTTGTAGAGATTTCATGCCCTCTTGCCCAGTAACAGGAGGCTCTGTATTGTGTAAAATAGAGCTCACAAATTGATCAATAACCTGAGTATTTTTTTGTCCACCTGAATCATTCGTTTGGATTCCACCAAGCTCGAACTTCACAACTTCCCCGTTCTTATACTGAACAATTAAAGAATGATTGGGATCATCTTCTAGTCGCAAGATTGCTTTTTCTCCATAAATGATTGTCGAGTTATCTTCCTTTGAAACATAGGACCAACTTGCCGCTAACGTACCGATAATTCCACTTTCTGTTTTCAAGACACAAACAGCATTATCATCAACATCCGCATTTTCCTTCGCGCTTGTTTCGACAAACGCACCCACCTCAACAAATTCTTCACCAAACAAATAGCGTAATAAATCTGTTTTATGAACACCAAGGTCACCCATTGCCCCAATGAACGCTTCTTCCTTTTTAAAGAACCAGCTGTCCTTTCCATCTGCACTCCAGCCCTCTGGACCACCATGACCGAACGCTGAACGGAAGCTATAGATTTTTCCTACGTCCCCATTTGCAATGAACTGTCTTGCCTTTTGATGGGATGGAACGAAACGTTGATTGTGAGCAATCATAAGCTTTTTGTTGTTTCTCTTTGCGGCTTCAATCATGTTTTCTGCTTCTTCACGTGACGTTGCCATTGGCTTTTCACACAAGACATGCTTTCCTGCGTTTAAAGCAGCAATTGAAAGTGGAGCATGTAGGTAGTTCGGTGTACAAACGCTCACTGCGTCAATTCTTGGGTCAGCTAGTAATTCCTCATAATTTGTATAAGGCTTCGCTCCATACTGACTGGCAAATTCATTCACTCTTTCCTCTACTATGTCACACACTGCTACAATCTCTACCTGTACATTTTGACCATACTCTGGAAGATGACGATGCTTGGCAATACTTCCGCAACCGATAACGCCTACTTTAATCTTCTCCATAAATGAATCCTCCCTTTACCCCTTAGTTTTTTGCTTTAATTTCTTCTAGTGGTTTTGCATTTCCATAAACTGGTCTCAAACGCAATGTAGGCTTTGCCCACTTTACTGCATTAATGATCACACGTTGAATTTCCTTTTTGTAATAGGTTGGATATGTTTCATGACCTGGTCGGAAGTAAAAAATCTTACCGTTTCCTCGGCTAAACGTACAACCACTTCTAAAGACTTCCCCACCTTCAAACCAACTTACCATGACAAGTTCATCGGGTGCTGGTATATCAAAGTGTTCACCATACATTTCTTCTTTCTCTAGCTCTATGTATTCCCCTAGACCCTCCGTAATCGGATGGCTCGGATTAACAATCCAAATCCGTTCACTTTCATCAGCCTCGCGCCACTTTAAGTCACATGAAGTTCCCATAAGTGTTTTGAAAATCTTTGAAAAATGACCCGAATGAAGAACGATCAGTCCCATTCCATCAAGTACACGCTGTTTCACCTTTTCAACGATTTCATCACTGACCTCATCATGAGCAATATGCCCCCACCAAACGAGTACATCTGTCTCCTGTAGCACCTCATCTGAGAGACCGTGTTCAGGCTCATCTAGTGTTGCTGTTCTTACACTAAATTGCTCCTCCCCTAAAAACGAAGCAATGGCTCCATGTATTCCTTCAGGATAAACGTCTCTCACCTTCGGATTTTTTTGCTCATGACGATTTTCATTCCACACAGTAACGTTTAACATAATATGACCTCCATTGATTTATAGTTATTTTGGTATTTTACAATTTAGCTTGTTCATTGTTTTATAGCTAATGAGTTTCTGTATTCATTGGGTGTTTGTCCTGTTGATTTTTTAAACACCTTGCTAAAATACTTTTCATTTTGATACCCGACCTGATACGCTATATCATAAATTTTTAAGTGAGGGTTCTCTAGTAAATCTTTTGCTTTTTCTACTCGTATTTTTGTTAAATAATCTGTGAGCGTTTCATGGAATTCTTGCTTAAATTTCCTTGATATATATTCTCTGCTTAGATAAAAGCGATCTGCAATCTCTTGTAGATTTATATCCTGCTGGTAATTATGACGCAAATATTCTTCAATTTTCTGCATGTTGTTTTTTTCTTTTTTATATTTAACATCAGATAAAGTGGAAAGTAAGTCATAAAATTCTTTTTTCTTTTCTCCTTTAAATCTTTGGTAGGAGAAGGCACCATCTTCCATCCAATAATTCATTCCAAAATACAATTGGATGGATTCGGGAATTTCATATTCCTTTAACCAACTCTTTCGAAGGAGCTTAAACTCATTTTCCCAGTGTTCAATCTGTTCAAGTGTCAAACAGTTTGTCGAATCCTCAAAAGACTGAAAGATGCGTTGTAAAATAGTATCAACTTGCTCCATACTTCCACTTTGAATTGCCCATTTAAATTCCTGAGAATAATCTAAAAGATGCAAGGTTGGTTGATAGCTAACATCCTTATACGTAACAATCGTTTTCTTATGTACTAAATCATGCTTCATTAATGCATGTTGTGCTGATTCATATGCTTCAGGTAGAGAACCCAATTGTTTTCCTAAAGCAATTGTACAATGAACCTTCGTGAATTGGGAAATTAATGAAAAAATTTCTTCAACCAACATGAGAATCGTATTTTGCTTCCAAAACAATAAGACCAGCTCTTGTTCTTTATTTATATTCCGAAACGCAACCCCATAATTATCCTTGTTAAGCAGCTCGTTACAAATATTGCTCACTGTAAAAAAAGCAAGATCCACATCACCTTGAAATTGTTTCATAATTACTTCATCAAGTGGAATGACCGCAATTGAATACTGCTCTTTTGAAATCATAACAAAGTATTGATTATTAATTTTATCAGATATCGAAATTGGAATTTGGGACTTCGTAAGAATCCCTGAGAACAGCCGATCCCAATACATTGGCTTTACCTCATTAATTACCTTATTTTCCTCGAGCATAGACCTTCTAGTAAGAGCTTGGTTATTCCATTCCTTAACTGCCCTCTCTAATGTCTCATTTAATACCTCGGGATCAATCGGCTTTAAGATATAATCAAAGCTCTTATAATGAATGGCATTTCTCATGTATTCAAAATCGTCATACCCACTTATTACAATGGTCTTACTCGTCATATTTGATGAATGAATCCATTTCAAGAGACTAATACCATCTCCTCTTGGCATACTCATATCTGTAAAAATAATCTCAGGTTGGTGCAAGGTTATGAGCTTAATTGCTTCCTCTCCATCTTCTGCTTCGTAGATCGTATCAATATCATACTTGTTCCAATCTGCTAAAAGAAGTAGACCTTCCCGGACATGCTTCTCATCATCAATTATAATGGCTTTCATTTTTACCGCCTTCCTCACTTAATGGAAGCCTTATTTTCACCAAGAAGCCTCCTTCTTGATTTTCGAGCTGTAATGTCGCTAAGTTCTCATAATAAAGCTTCAAACGAACATACACATTCTTTAACCCTATATTTGTTGCTATACCTTCTCGCGTACTATCTTCGTCCTCAAAATGCTGTTGGATCTCTTTAAGACGTGTTTCCGTGACTCCCACACCATTATCGATTACATTAATGACCAAATATCCACCCTCCCTCTTGCACTCCATCGTAATTTTCCCTAATCCATCACGAATATCAAAGCCATGCTTAAAATAGTTTTCTATAATAGGTTGCAATATCATTTTTGGGACAAATACGTTTTGAATTTCTTCTTCAGCCTCAATCGAATACTCTAAATTTTCACCAAACCTCTCCTTCTGTAATAAAAGAAAAGCCTTCGTATAATTAATTTCCTTTATTAAAGGTACCATATTATCCTTCATGTTCATCCCATACCTCATAATTTTTGAAAGATGTGTAACAAGAGTATAGATTTGCGGAACATTATTCTTTAAAGCGACTGTACCAATTGATTGTAAGGCATTATATAAGAAATGTGGATTGATTTGAGATTGAAGTACTTTCAGTTGGTTCGTTTTGTTTTCTAATTCAAGCTTGTACTCTCTGTTAATGAATAGATTAATTTTTTCAATCATTTGCTTGAAACGGTCCCCTAGTATACCAATCTCATCGTTACCTAACGATTCGAATTGAACCTTCATATTTCCTTCTTCAACCTGCTGAATATTTTGCAAAAGAATTCTAATCGGAGAAGTAATTTTAAACGTGACAAACGTAGTTGCCAAAATGACTAGCATTAAACCAATGACTCCAAACATAAAGTTGATTTTGGTAACATTGATTGCACTTTCATAAAGAGTATCATAAGGCACCCTTTTCACGAGGATCCATCCACCAGCTGATTCTGGGATTTGATTATACATCATGACCCCGTTGAAGGTATCTTTCTTCCATTCAATCGTCCCACTCTCAGAATCAGAGTGAAGTATCTTTTCAATCCACAGTTGCATATTCTCACGTTTTGAAGCGATTCGATTAGAGCTATAAATTACTTCACCATCAGATGATAGAATGAAGAATTCTTCTGTAAGATTGTTGTAAAGATTTCGGCTTAATTTATAGATTCTATCAGGTAAAACTTCGAGTGATATGTATGCTAGCACCTCATTTGAAGGAATATTAGTCAATGAGCGGTGAATAGCAATTATATTCTTCGGCTGTTTTAGTGAATCTTCATACTGTACATGCATGGGCTCTACATACAAATTGAACGGACTGTCCTTTGCTTTTAAATAATAATCTTTATTTATACTCTCCTTAGTATTCGTAAAGACAACAGTAGATTGTTTAGATGCTGAAATCACTCGCCCACCCTCGGCAAAAGTAATGTTTACACGCTCAATATTTTCTTCAGCATAAAGGATAGTTTGAAGAACATTTTTCACGATTCCTACAGTTTCATAATTATTCTCTTGATTAGGTGATCTCATATAATTCATAAAATCGGGATTATTATATAGTGACAATGTTAACCCATTCAGTTCATTTATGTAGCTTTCAAGATTAACTTTCCCTTGATAAAGGAGATTAATGTTCTCTTGAACGACTCGATTTTCCAAGGATTCTTTCGTATGTATGTAGGTAACAATCATGGAAGTTCCATAGGGTAATATGGTTGCAAGGAGTAATAGAATGATCAACCTGTTTCTTATACTTTTCTTAAACATCCATCTACCTCCCATGCAATAAACCTTTTAAACAGTATAAAGCAGAAAGCACGTCTTGGTATAGACATGCTTTCTACCTTGTTATTTACAGGAAATTTAAATGTTACTTTAAATTATCCCATGTAGTTTGGAATTTTTCTAAAACAGTGTCATAGTCGATTTTTCCAGCTGCATATTCTTGGATTGTTGCTGCAAACTCTTTGTTTGCACCATCTGGCCATCTGAACCAAGTCCAAGGAATTGTCTTCTCATCCTTAGAGTATTCAAGAATAGATTGACCTAATGAACCTAAACCTTTTGGCTCAATATTATCAAACGCAGGAATAAAAGCAAATTCCTCTGTGATATAGCGCTTTCCAGTTTCAGAAGATACCATCCAATTTAAGAATAGCTTAGCTTCCTCTAAGTTCTCTGAGTTTTTGTTGATTACCCAGTTATTCGGAACACCTACTGGTAAACTGTTAGCCTCTGCATCGTCGTTAATTGGAATTGGAAGGAAGCCCATGTTGATCTCAGGATCGATTTCAGTAATCATGTTTTCAGTCCAGTTTCCTTGTTGAAGCATTGCCGTCTGTCCAGATGCAAATTGTGTAACTTGTGTGTTGTAATCTGTAGTTAATGGATTAGCGTTACCAAAATTAATCTCTGTATCTAGAACTTCTTTGAATTGTTTAAACTGCTCGTTTCCAACAATTTTCTGTGATCCATCATATAAACCTTCGATAAAAGCAATTGGATCTTCTTGCTGTGCAAACGGAATATTTAACAAATGCTGTCCAATTACCCACCACTCGCCATATCCTGCAGAGAAAGCAGTAATCCCTTTAGCTTCAAGCTTAGCTGCTGCATCCTTAAGCTCAGTTAAAGTTTTAGGAGCTTCTGTAATACCAGCCTCTTCGAATAAATCCTTGTTATAAATAAATCCATATCCTTCAAGGTTTACTGGCATACCATAAAGCTTACCATCAGCATCAGTCATTGGTACCTTACCGATTGGTAATACATTTTTAGCCCAAGGCTCTTCTGAAAGGTCTGCTAATTTTTCTTTCCAAAGCTCAAGTTCTTTGAAACCACCATTGTTGAAAAGGTCAGGCTCTTCACCAGAAGCAAACTTCGCTTTTAATGCAGCACCATAGTCAGCTCCACCACCAACAGTTTCAAGCTTAACTTTGATATTTGGATTTTCTTTTTCGAATTCGTCAATCATTGCTTGAAGTGGTTCTGCAATTTCAACCTTAAACTGGAAGAAATTAAGTGTTACTTCTTCATCACTTGAACCCGAACCTGGCTTCTCTCCGCCATCTGTTGAACAGCCTGCGAAAATACCTACTACTAATAACATTGAAAAGAAAAGTAAGCTAAACTTTTTCATACTAGTATTTTCCCCCTTGATATTTTTTTATATATAAATTTTTGTAGTTGATAACCACAAAAACTTTATAACTACTTAATAGATCCTGAAGCAATACCCTTAATAATATGCTTTTGTAAGAAGATGAAGAAAATGACGACTGGCGTTATTCCAAGCACAAGAGCGGCAAGTCCCATATCCCACTGTTTTGTGTACTGTGCAAAGAATGAGCTCGTTGCTAATGGGATGGTTCTTAGCTCAGCATCCTGAAGCACGAGTAGTGGTAATAAGTAGTCATTCCAAATCCATAGAGTGTTTAAAATAACGACTGTAACCGTTATTGGTTTTAATAATGGGAATACAATTCTCCAAAACACACCGAATTGGCTACATCCATCAATTCTCGCAGATTCTTCAATCTCATATGGAATCGTTTTCACAAATCCATGATACAGGAATAAAGAAAGCGGTACTCCAAAGCCAAAATACATAATAACAAGACCAGGGATGCTGTTCATAATTCCTAATGTCCCACCAACCTTCATGAGTGGAATCATTACCGTTTGGAATGGAATAACCATTGCTGCTACAAAGAGGATAAACAGAAACTTGCTTATCTTCCCTGGAGTCCGAACCATCTTCCATGCAGCCATAGAACTGATCAACACAAGACCAATGTTGCTAAAGACCGTTATAAGTAGGGAATTCCAAAATGCTTTTGGAAAATTAATGATTTCCCAAACCTTTGCATAGTTCGAAAACAGAACTTCCTTTGGCCAAGAGGCTGCATCAATAAGAATCTCAGCAAAGCCCTTCACTGAATTTATAAGAACAAAGTAGAAGGGAATGAGGAAAACGATGGCGAGTAGGATACCGATGATCTCAAGACCAAACGTTTTTTTAGTATACTTCTCATTCATTATGCCTCAACCTCCCTCTTCTTCGTAATTAACACTTGAACGGTTGTAAAGATTGCAACAACTAAGAAGAATAGGATCGACTTTGCAGTTCCCAACCCATATCGATTGTTTTGAAAAGCTTCTTGATAAATATTGATTGCAACGGATGAAGTCGAGTTAAATGGTCCCCCACCTGTCAACGAGATATTTAAATCAAAAATCTTAAACGCCATCGAAATTGTTAGGAATAAACAAATTGTAAAGGCTGGTAAAATTAACGGAATAATAATCCTCGTTAATAGAGTCCAGTTAGAAGCTCCATCAATTCTCGCAGCTTCTAATAGAGAGTTATCTACACCTTGTAAAGCAGCAATATAGATAACCATCATATAACCACTTATTTGCCATGCAAATACAATAACAATTCCCCAGAATGCCGTCGTCTCATCTCCAAGCCAAGGCATTTTGAAAAAAGGAATACCTGTCAAATTACCGAGCGAAGCAAAACCTTTTACAAAAATGAACTGCCAGATAAAGCCCAGTAATAGTCCACCAATAACGTTCGGGATAAAAAACACTGTTCGTAATAGATTACGCGATTTCAAAGCCGCATTTAGTAACAACGCTAAGCTGAACCCAATTAAATTACTAATAATTACAGCAACTACCATGAACTTTGTTGTGAATAAAAATGAGTCAAGAAAGGCCTTATCAGTTGTCAAAATCTTAATATAATTCTCAAATCCAACCCATTCAGCAACAGAACTAACACCATTCCATGAAGTAAATGAATAATAGATCCCCATGATAAAAGGAACAATTTGAATAACAAGGAAAAATAATAGTGCAGGTCCTACAAAAGCTGCATATGTTAAAATGTTTTTCCATTTCTTCTTATTTCTTGAAGCACGCTTCATCTCTGAACTTGCGTGTTGTCCACTCTCTTCTAGTTTGGAACCCACCCTATATCACCACCTATAAATGAATGTAACCGCTTTCCTAAATTATACTGTCTGCTCTCTCTTTTATGGGTGACTAAATTGACCTGTTTAGGAGACGATTTTGACTTGTGTTGAATAGATTTAAAGCAAATTTTCTTGAATAAGAGCTTTTTGGGATTAAGCAGTGAGTATCAGAAGTGCTATTCGGGACTAAGTAGTGTGTACCAGATCGCTAATAAGTGCTATTCGAGACCGAGGTTGTGAGTCAGATCGCTCGCTGTCTCGAATATGAGCTATTCGAGACTGAGCAGTGTGTTTCAGATTGTTCGCTGTCTCGAATAAGAGCTATTCGGGACTGAGCTGGGTGTATCAGATTGTTCGCTGTCTCGAATAAGTGCTATTCGGGACTGAGCAGTGTGTTTCAGATTGTTCGCTGTCTCGATTAAGAGCTATTCGGGACTGAGGTGTGTGTATCAGATCTCTCGCTGTCTCGAATAAGTGCTATTCGGGACCAACCAGTGTGTTTCAGATCGCTCGCTGTCTCGATTAAGAGCTATTCTGGACTGAGGTTGTTAGTCAGATCGCTCGCTGTCTCGAATATGAGCTATTCGGGACTGAGCAGTGTGTATCAGATCGCTCGCTGTCTCGAATATGAGCTATTCGGGACTGAGGTGTGTGAGTCAGATCGCTCGCTGTCTCGAATAAGAGCTATTCGGGACTGAGGTGTGTGAGTCAGATCGCTCGCTGTCTCGATTAAGAGCTATTCGGGACTGAGCAGTGTGTATCAGATCGCTCGCTGTCTCGAATATGAGCTATTCGGGACTGAGGTGTGTGAGTCAGATCGCTCGCTGTCTCGAATATGAGCTATTCGGGACTGAGGTGTGTGAGTCAGATCGCTCGCTGTCTCGAATATGTGCTATTCGGGACTGAGCTGGGTGTTTCAGATCGCTCGCTGTCTCGAATAAGTGCTATTTGGGACTGAGCAGTGTGTATCAGATTGTTGGCTGTCTCGAATATGAGCTATTTGGGACTGAGCAGAGTGTATCAGATCGCTCGCTGTCTCGAATAAGTGCTATTCGAGACTGATCAGTGTGTTTCAGATCGCTCGCTGTCTCGAATAAGTGCTATTCGGGACTGAGCAGTGTGTATCAGATTGTTCGCTGTCTCGAATATGAGCTATTCGAGACTGATCAGTGTGAGTCAGATCGCTCGCTGTCTCGAATAAGAGCTATTCGGGACTGAGCAGTGTGAGTCAGATCCCTCACTGTCTCGAATATGAGCTATTCGGGACTGAGCAGTGTCTATCAGATCGCTCGCTGTCTCGATTAAGAGCTATTCGGGACTGAGCAGTGTGTATCAGATTGTTCGCTGTCTCGAATAAGTGCTATTCGGGACTGAGCAGTGTCTATCAGATCCCTCACTGTCTCGAATATGAGCTATTCGGGACTGAGGTTGTTAGTCAGATCGCTCGCTGTCTCGAATAAGTGCTATTCGGGACTGAGCAGTGTGTTTCAGATCGCTCGCTGTCTCGAATAAGAGCTATTCGGGACTGAGCAGTGTGTTTCAGATCGCTCGCTGTCTCGAATATGAGCTATTCGGGACTGAGCAGTGTGTTTCAGATCGCTCGCTGTCTCGAATATGAGCTATTCGGGACTGAGGTGTGTGTTTCAGATCGCTCGCTGTCTCGAATATGAGCTATTCGGGACTGAGGTGTGTGAGTCAGATCGCTCGCTGTCTCGAATATGAGCTATTCGGGACTGAGGTTGTTAGTCAGATCGCTCGCTGTCTCGAATAAGTGCTATTCGGGACTGAGCAGTGTGTATCAGATCGCTCGCTGTCTCGAATAAGTGCTATTCGGGACTGAGTAGTGTGTATCAGATTGTTGGCTGTCTCGAATATGAGCATTCGAGACTGAGCAGAGTGTATCAGATCTCTCGCTGTCTCGAATAAGTGCTATTCGAGACTGAGCAGTGTGTTTAAGATCGCTCGCTGTCTCGATTAAGTGCTATTCGGGACTAAGTAGTGTGTATCAGATCGCTCGCTGTCTCGAATAAGTGCTATTCGAGACTGAGCAGTGTGTTTAAGATCGCTCGCTGTCTCGATTAAGTGCTATTCGGGACTAAGTAGTGTGTATCAGATCTCTCGCTGTCTCGAATAAGTGCTATTCGGGACTGAGTAGTGTGAGTCAGATCGCTCGCTGTCTCGAATAAGTGCTATTCGAGACTGATCAGTGTGTATCAGATCTCTCGCTGTCTCGAATATTGAGCTATTCGGGACTGAGGTTGTTAGTCAGATCGCTCGCTGTCTCGAATAAGTGCTATTCGGGACTGAGCAGTGTGTTTCAGATCGCTCGCTGTCTCGAATATGAGCTATTCGGGACAGAGGTGTGTGAGTCAGATCGCTCGCTGTCTCGAATATGAGCTATTCGAGACTGAGGTGTGTTTCAGATCGCTCGCTGTCTCGAATAAGTGCTATTTGGGACTGAGCAGTGCGTATCAGATCGCTCGCTGTCTCGAATAAGTGCTATTCGGGACTGAGCAGTGTCTATCAGATCCCTCACTGTCTCGAATATGAGCTATTCGGGACTGAGGTGTGTGAGTCAGATCGCTCGCTGTCTCGATTAAGAGCTATTCGGGACTGAGGTGTGTGTTTCAGATCGCTCGCTGTCTCGAATATGAGCTATTCGGGACTGAGGTGTGTGTTTCAGATCGCTCGCTGTCTCGAATAAGAGCTATTCGGGACTGAGGTTGTGAGTCAGATCGCTCGCTGTCTTGAATAAGTGCTATTCGGGACTGAGCAGTGTGTTTCAGATCGCTCGCTGTCTCGAATAAGTGCTATTCGGGACTGAGTAGTGTGAGTCAGATCGCTCGCTGTCTCGAATATGAGCTATTTGGGACTGAGCAGAGTGTTTCAGATTGTTCGCTGTCTCGAATAAGTGCTATTCGGGACGGATCAGTGTGTATCAGATCGCTCGCTGTCTCGAATATGAGCTATTCGGGACGGATCAGTGTGTATCAGATCGCTCGCTGTCTCGAATAAGAGCTATTCGGGACTGAGGTGTGTGAGTCAGATCGCTCGCTGTCTCGAATATGAGCTATTCGGGACTGAGGTGTGTGAGTCAGATCGCTCGCTGTCTCGAATAAGAGCTATTCGGGACTGAGGTGTGTGAGTCAGATCGCTCGCTGTCTCGATTAAGAGCTATTCGGGACTGAGGTGTGTGTTTCAGATCGCTCGCTGTCTCGAATATGAGCTATTCGGGACTGAGGTGTGTGTTTCAGATCGCTCGCTGTCTCGAATATGAGCTATTCGGGACTGAGCAGTGTGTTTAAGATCGCTCGCTGTCTCGAATATGAGCATTCGAGACTGAGCAGTGTGAGTCAGATCGCTCGCTGTCTCCAATAAGAGCTATTCGGGACTGAGAAGATTAATACAAATTGCTTCCTTTTTCGATTAAGAGATATTAGTGACTGCATTTGTAGAACCTGATAGCTTACAATCTCGTATAGTTCCTATAATTTCAAGTATTGGAAAAATCATAAATTCTTTCGACAAAAAACAGAAAACTAAAATAGTCAAAACCTTTTATTTTAACCTACTCACTAATCAGTATTATTTACATAATAAGAGGATCTCCCGTGTTTTAATAGTTTATACTTCCTTCCTAAAACTCTTTGAATAGTTTTCTTACATACAATCCCTTTGCACCATTCGTGTATAGAATTTGTTGTGATTCTTCTAGTCGAAAAAAGGGTAATATATTCCTCTACACATCTTATAATTGCAGTTTGGAGTTCCTCTTCACACTCACATTCATGACATTTAACTCTTCTCTCATTGAAGTCAGAAACAAATGAATGGCAAAACCTGCAAGTTATCCCTTTAGTAAGTTGTTCATAGCTATAACTAGGTAGCCGAGAGTAAGGTGATTCCTCTAAACTAATTGATAATAATTTTTCAGCAAATCTTATATGTCTATCATTTAGCTTTGAAGGCTTGGAGTTTAATTTTTTCTGGAAGCGTTCGAGCTGTGTTGAGAATATTGCCGGTATGTTCAATGGGGCTTGATATAAGAAAAAATTGGGGTTAATAAAAATAAGGGTAGATTCGACTGTAGAGTTATATCCAATATCTTGGAGAAGTCTTCTAAATAAGGACTCATTACGAATGAGCTGGAGTAGTGGATTTTTGATTTCAGTTTTATTGATTGTATACCACTTGTTGTCTTCAGTATAATAATCCTTATCAAAATTTTTTACTTCGAAAAGATAAATCGTTTCTTTTGATATTAACAAGGTGTCAATTTGAAATACTGTATGGTTACTTTCAAACAGTAAATCATGTAGAATTAGATAATCATCTGAGAGTTCATTTATCCATAAGTCGAACATTTGCTCACCCTGGTAGCCTTTCTCAAGGTTCAAATAATAGGTTTCTTCTTTAACTGATAATTCCTTTCGAGTTTTTAAAGATCTCATTGTCTTTAATTCTAATGTCTGATAGCGAGGTTTTATAATCATATCTCACATCCCTTTTCTAAAATAATTTTCCTCTAAATCAATCTTATGAAAAATTAGCTCTATTTACAAGTATAAATAAGTAGATATATTTTTTACTCTGTAACTTGGCCTAATTAGACTTCACTCATTTAAGGAAAAATGGTTAATAGCACAGGATTATAGACATTATAGAAACGATCAAAAAAAAAAGGCTGCTTGTTCAGTCATTTAGACTAAACTTACAAACCTTTTTTTTAGAAATGTTCAATTTTATTATTAGATAATACCTAAGGCCGGGGTCGAACCGGCACGCCTTTCGGCACCGCATTTTGAGTGCGGCGTGTCTGCCATTCCACCACTCAGGCAAATAATGGAGGCGGCACCCGGATTCGAACCGGGGGTAAAGGTTTTGCAGACCTCTGCCTTACCACTTGGCTATGCCGCCGTTGGAGCGGAAGACGGGATTCGAACCCGCGACCCCCACCTTGGCAAGGTGGTGTTCTACCACTGAACTACTTCCGCAACAATATTAAATTTTCATAATTATAATATATGCAACCAATTAGGTAAAATTGTCAAAAAATAAAAATGGGGCGAACGAGGGGAATTGAACCCCCGAATGTCGGAATCACAATCCGATGCGTTAACCACTTCGCCACGACCGCCATACTATTTAAATTTAAATACAAAAAAATGGCAGGGGCAGTAGGAATTGAACCCACACCGGAGGTTTTGGAGACCTCTGTTCTACCTTTAAACTATGCCCCTATTTAATTTTTAAAGTATAAGTGGTGGAGGGGGGCAGATTCGAACTGCCGAACCCGAGGGAGCGGATTTACAGTCCGCCGCGTTTAGCCACTTCGCTACCCCTCCAATTAAAATGGTGGCTCGGGACGGAATCGAACCGCCGACACAAGGATTTTCAGTCCTTTGCTCTACCGACTGAGCTACCGAGCCATGATTTTGGTTTGCAATAAGCAAAAAAATTCTTAGTCATCTTTTCTAAACCCTAAGAATTCAAAATAAAAAATGGCGGTCCCGACGGGAATCGAACCCGCGATCTCCTGCGTGACAGGCAGGCATGTTAACCGCTACACCACGGGACCTAAACCTAAAAAAAATTAAAGAGTCTTTGGTCTAATGTAAAATTGGTTGCGGGGGCAGGATTTGAACCTACGACCTTCGGGTTATGAGCCCGACGAGCTACCAGACTGCTCCACCCCGCGATAATAGTATTAATTTGATTGCTACAATGCACTTAACATGTAGTTATAACGACCATCCCGATTTAAAT